>JBAPTI010000137.1:0-2964 GCA_049282095.1 Chthoniobacterales bacterium | reverse complement strand
CTTCTCTACGCAGCGGTCGATCCGAGAGTACGACTCGAATAGCATGAACCCCGGATCCTCAAATATTTCCGAAACACCAAGCGCACGGATCCTGCGACGGTTCCGTGCCGATCCCATCGCCCGGATCGCGGTGATGATCATCATCCTCTTCGCCCTGCTGGCCGGAGGGACGGCCCTTCTCTCCCAGTTCGGCCATCACTGGCCCTTCGACCCGAATCTCACCAACCTCGAGCAGAAACTTCTGCCTCCCTCCCCTCAGCACTGGCTTGGGACCGATAATCTCGGTCGTGACGTCCTCTCCCGGATGCTCCACGGAGCCTCGATCTCGCTCACCGTGGGGCTCATCGCGGTCTTTGTCTCGCTGGCGATCGGCATGGTGGTGGGGGCTCTTGCCGGATACTTCGGCGGCATCACCGACCAGATCCTGATGCGCTCCGTCGACGCCCTGCTCTGCTTCCCCACCTTCTTCCTCATGCTGACAGCCGTCGCCCTCCTCGGGCCGAGCCTCATCAATATCGTCGTCGTGATCGGTCTGGTGAGTTGGACAGGCACGGCACGGCTTGTCAGGGGAGAATTCCTGACCCTGCGTGAGTCGGAATATGTGAAGAGCGCCAGGGTTCTCGGACAGAACGCCTGGACCATCATCACCCGCCACATCCTCCCCAATGCCGCGGCACCGATCCTAGTGACCGCCGTCCTGGGCATTCCCGAGGCGATCCTCTCGGAAGCGGGTCTCAGCTTCCTCGGCTTCGGCGTCCAGCCGCCGCAGGCCACCTGGGGGAACATCATCGCCGACGGGAAGACCTACCTGCTCGACGCCTGGTGGCTCATCCTCTTCCCGGGACTCGCCATCCTGATCGCCTCGCTCTCGTTCTATCTGGCCGGAGACGCACTCAGGGAGGCGGCGGAAAGTAGAGGCTGAGGCAAAGGATGAATTATGAGGGATGAAGCAAAGGAAAAATGCAGAATGAAAAATGAAAAAACACCTGAGCCTCCTGCACTGATCCAACGCACCAAGGACTTTGCCCTCCGCATCATCCGGATGTATTCGTCCCTTCCCAAGTCATCCGTGGCACAAGTCCTTGGGAAACAAATCCTGCGTTCCGGCACATCGGTTGGAGCCAACTACCGAGAGGCAAACAGGGCCCGCTCCAAAGCCGAGTTCATTGCCAAAATGGGCGACTCCCTCAAGGAACTGGATCAGACTTGTTATTGGCTGGAATTACTTTTGGAATCAGGAACCGTTACACCTGCACGACTGCATAATCTGTCAGATGAATGCCGTCAGCTCATGGCGATCTTTATCACCATCATCAAACGAGCCAAATCGACATCGACCCGCTGATCGGCTTCTTCATTTTTCATACTTCATCATTCATCCCTCATATTTTTCCCCATCCTTTTTCATTCTTCATTTTTCATTTTTCATTTCTCGCCATGCTTAGCATCCGCAACCTCAAAATCGCTTTCCGCTCGGGCGAGACCGTCACCCCGGCCCTCAAGGGAGTTTCCATGGAGCTTGGCAAAGGTGAAACCCTTGCGATCGTCGGTGAGAGCGGCAGCGGGAAGAGCGTGACCGCGCTCGCGATCTCGCAGCTTCTACCCACACCTCCCGCCGTCTATCAGGGGGGTGAGATTCTCTTTGAAGGAAAGGACCTCCTGAAGGCCTCGGAGGCGGAGCTTCGCGAGGTTCGCGGGGGGAAGATCGCCTATATCTTTCAGGAGCCCTCCACCTCGCTCAATCCCGTCTACACGATCCGCAGCCAGATCGCTGAGATGATCCATCTCCACCGGCCCGATGTGACCCACATCGATGCCGAGATCATCCGCTGGCTTGATGCCGTTGGGATCGTCGATCCGGCTTCCAGACTCCACGACTACCCCCACCAACTCAGCGGCGGCATGCAGCAGCGCGTCATGATCGCCATGGCGCTTTCGGCGCGCCCCGATCTCCTGATCGCCGACGAACCGACCACCGCGCTCGACGTCACGATCCAGAAGCAGATCCTCGACAAGCTTCGGGAACTCCAGCGTGACCTCGGCATGGCGGTGCTCCTCATCACCCACAACTTCGCCATCATCCGGGGCCTCGCCCGCCATGTGGCCGTGATGTACCGGGGCGAGGTCGTCGAGTATGGGGAGACCGACCAGGTCCTGCGCAATCCCCAACATCCCTACACCAAGGCCCTCATCGCCTGCATCCCCCGGCTTGGAGAACGCAGGCACCGCCTCCCGACCATCGAATCCCTGCAATCCTGATCACCTGGGCTTTGGGAGCGTTATCACCCTGAGATTCCTGGGCGTCCCAGCTTGAAGAGCAGACGGGGGCTTCATCGGCTCGAAGTTCTCTTTGAAGTCCTGATCCCCCCAGACTCTCAAGGCGCTTCCATCCCACACCAGGTAATCACCACGCCTCAGGATCTGCGCGGGCGATAACTTTCCCTCGGGAATCATCACTTCCCAATCCTTCATCACAAGCTTGTCGTTACTACCCGCGATTTCCGGGAGACTTTGAACCAGACCGAGGTTTGACCCCGTGAATCCGATGGCCTCGCATGGGACGAGGTCACTGGAACGCGTGTAATAGTTCCATTCGTAAAAGTTCGGCAGTGTTCTTATCGCTCGTGGCGGGAGTGCACTCAAGCCCAGGGCGATCAGCACCCGATCGGTGTCTGAGAGATCGCCGATGATCTTGCGCGCCGGAAGCGGCTGCTCGATCACAAGCGTCGGGATCGCCACGATCTGATGCTCAAGGGCGAGTTGCGGATTTGTTAGCAGATCAATGACTTCGATCTGATGGCGCTCGGCAAGATACTCCCCGCAAATCTTCTCCAGATTGGCAATGGCCGCTTGCGACTTCGGCGTCTCTCCGGCGACATACAGTCTCAGCGAAAAGAAATCAGTTCCAGACTTGCCGTTCGCCGCCTTGTTGTTGCGCGCTGCAGCTTTCCTATTCATTTGGAT
>JBAPTI010000136.1:0-15777 GCA_049282095.1 Chthoniobacterales bacterium | reverse complement strand
CGAGACCGCTGCGGGTATCGCCCAGCGCTCGCGCCTTCAAAAATCAGCAAATGCTCTTCAGCGGCCTTCATGGGATTTCATCAGCGCTTCCCTAGTGCTTTTGAGTCCAATCTCCGGAAAAACAATGGAATTTCTGGAAATCTGATACGACTCGGCATTTCACTCACATTTGGAGTTTTCTTCGTTTGAGGAATTTCCGGATCTCCTCGGGCACGAGAACGAGACTGCCCAGCGCGATCAGCAACAGGAGATCCCGCAGGGGGATCGGGGTGGTGTGGAAGTAGCGGTTGAGCGGTTCGTTGTAGATGACCAGCAACTGCAGGAGAATGCCGCAGAGGAGCCCGCCCGTGAGCCAGGCGTTCCTGAACACCCTGGAATCCACGGCGGATCGGATCCGGTTTCTGCAGTTGAGCACATTGAACCACTGTGACACGGCCATCAGCGTGAAGGTCTCGCTCTGCACCAGCACGAAGGGAACCCCCGTGGAGAGTCGCCACAGGTAGAACCCGAACACCACCAGCACGGAGGAAGAGACCATCACGAGGAGTCGCTTCATCATCTCCCGATCGAGGAGGGGATCATCCGGTGGCACCGGGGGGTGCCGCATCTCGTCACCCTCGGCTCCTTCCATCACAAGGTTCACCGTGGCGACACTCTCGGTGACCACGTTGATCCAGAGAATCTGAACTGCCGCCAAGGGGAGGGGATATCCGGAAAAGAGTGCCAGCAGGAGGACCATCACCTCGTCAAGGGAGGTCGCAAAAAGGAAAAGGATCACTTTCTTGATATTGCGGTACACGATGCGCCCTTCGCGGATTGCGGCGATGAGTGTCGCGAAGTTGTCATCCGTGAGGACGATCCTCGACGCGCTCTTGGCAACCTCCGTCCCGCTGATCCCCATGGCCACCCCGACATCCGCCCGTGCCAATGCAGGTGCATCGTTCACGCCGTCTCCCGTCATTGCGACAATCTTGCCGCCGGCCTGAAGGGCTTCGACGATCCTGAGCTTCTGCTCGGGGTAAACCCTCGCGAAGACAGAGATGCGCCGAAGGGCATCCGGAAGCGCATCATCCGGAAGGGATTCCATTTCCGATCCCTCCATGGCGATGTCCCCCTCCTTCGCGATCCCGAGCTTTCGTGCAATGGCGAGACCCGTCGCCTTGTGATCACCGGTGAGCATGATGGTGCGGATCCCGGCGGATGAACTCGTCTTCAACGCCCGGGCGACTTCCTCGCGAGGAGCATCCATCTGTCCCACCAGACCGAGCAGGGTGAGCTTTCCGGAAAACTGTTCCGCTCCGCCCTGCTCAAGGAGACGGGGATGATCCCACACGGCCACCGCAAGGCAGCGAAGCGCCTGACCTGACATCTCCCCGGCAATTCCGAGAGCCTTCGCTTTCAGCGACAAATCCAGCGGCATGACGCCCCCTGCCGAGCCTGCCTTGGAGCAGAGGGGGATGATCACTTCCGGGGCTCCCTTGAGCGAGATCCTGAAGAGGGAGTCGCCGTTGCGATCGAGGGTCGCCATGATTTTGGAGGCAGGGTGAAACGGCATCTCCGAGACGCGCCGCCAACGTCCCCTGACTTCTTCGATGCACAAGCCAAGCTTGCCTGCAAGTGTCAGCAGAGCCGCCTCGGTGGGATCCCCCAGAATGTGCCATCGTGGATGGCACTCGTCGGGTGGGAGAAGTTTGGCGTCGTTGCAGAGAACCAGCGCCTCGGTGAGTGGGTGCAGGGATCGTCTCATCGCCTCATTGATCGGAAGCCCCCCCCGGGCGATCACCCCTTCGGGGGCGTATCCCTCGCCGCTCACCTCCATCATTCCGCTGTCGGGAAGCCAGAGTCGGGTGACGGTCATCTCGTTTCTTGTCAGGGTTCCGGTCTTGTCGCTGCAAATGACACTGGTCGATCCCAGTGTCTCGATCGCTCCGAGGCGTCGAACGACAGCTCCTCGAAGGGCCATCCGTTGCATGCCCACCGCCAAAGCAATGGTCATTGCGACCGGGAGTCCTTCCGGAACCACGGAGACCAATTGGCTGAGTGCCACCATCAGGATCTCCTGAAAAGGGAGACCCCGGGCCATTCCAAAGCCGAGAATCACGAGAAAGATCAGGGCGGAAACCAGGGCAAGGAAACGGCCGAACAGGGTGATCCGCACCTCCAGCGGTGTCTTGGGTTCGATCGTGGATGTGGCAAGTGCCGCAATCTTACCCAACTCCGACTTCATCCCCGTCGCGACGATGAGGGCTCGTCCACGCCCCGTGGCGACATGAGTCCCCGAGTAGAGCATATTGCTCCTCTCCGTCAGCAAGGTCGCCGGCGGAAGGGGATCGGCCTGTTTGAAAACGGGAAGAGACTCCCCGGTCAAGGCCGACTCGTCGGCGCTCAGGGAGGCCGACCGGATCACGCGTGCGTCCGCCCCGATCCGGTCCCCGGCGGAGAGGATGAGTAGATCCCCCGGCACCAGTTCCCGGGCTGTGATTTCCTGCTCGATCCCGTTCCTGATAACCCGTGCCCTTGCCAAGGTAAGCCTCCTGAGGGCGTCCATGGTTCGTTCGGCCCGTCCCTCCTGGAAGGTGCCGATCAGGGAATTCATGATCAAAACACCCAGGATGACGATCGCATCACGCCGATCCCCCATCACAAAGGCGATGATCGCTGCTGCGAGCAGGAGGTAGATCAGTGGGCTGGCGAATTGACCGAGAAAGACCATCGCAAGCGGTCGGGTATGTGCCTCCGGAAGTGTGTTCCAGCCCGACTCCTCGCGACTCCCCGTCACCTCGCTGTTCTCCAATCCCCTTTCGGGATCGACCCGAAGCACCCTGCTGACAGCTTCCGATCCCAGGGAATGCCATGATGATCCCCCATCCTGCCGTATGATCGGAGAGGAGGGGGTCATGGGGCGGAGGATTTCTTCACACCCTGAAGATAACCCGAGGGATGACAACAACGCCCATCGCCGAAAGAACCAGCTGATTCCACCTGAATAAGAGGGGAGATGGTATAAGAAGTTCAGTCACGCAAAATTCAGCCTTGTTCAAGGCACCGGACGTAGGCTTTCCCATGAACTCAATCTACCATGGGAAAAGGATGACCACTCCACCCCCTTCGTATGGTGAAAACGCTTACTTTTGCCGAGGGTATGCCGGAAAATTCTCCCCCTCCCGCGACATGCAGTGGCGTTTTCGTCCGCCAACATCCCAAACCTAAAGAGACTTTTCCTTGGAGCGGGTTGCGCTCCAGAGAGCGTATGCAGCCATGCAGAGGGTAAGGGGAATGTAGATCTTGTCCTCAATGGCTCCCGGAGGGGTGTGGGAAAAGGTGATCGGTTTGATGTGAGCCACGAACATCCTCAGGAATGTCTCAAAAAACTGAACCAGCCACATGGCCGGGATGAGGGAACGGTAACGAATGATCACCGCCCATTGGATGATCGCGTAAATCAGCTGCTCGGCTCCCCACTGGGATCCGAAAAAAACAACGTCCTTGGAGCCCGCAAAACTCAGATCCAGACCCGCGATGGAGGCCAGCCCGGCATCGGGGGCGAGCATGTGAATGAAACTCCTGACGGTACCGATTACCGTCAGGAGAACGAATGCATAAAAGGGAATCCTGGAGCCAAGGATCGTGTTATCCGCCTTGGCCGGGAAAAGGATCCGGAGGGATGTCATCATGGATTTCATCCCGCTTTTTGGGGGAGTCAGCGCATTTAAGCGCGTTGATCCAAAGGAACCACCGTCTTGCCGACCGCAGGGCCGACGTACTCGCTGAGCGGGCGGTAGAGCCTGTTGTCGACGAGCTGTTCCAGGATATGTGCCGTCCAGCCGGAGGTCCGGGCGATCGCAAAGATCGGGGTGAACATGTCGGTCGGAAGTCCGAGCGAGTAGTAGACGGTGGCCGAGTAGAAATCGACATTGGCATTCAGCCCCTTGCGTTCCTTCATGAGCTCGGCGATGCGCTCCGACATGCGGATCCACTTGCCCTCTCCAAGCTGCTCGCAGAGCTGAACGGCCATGGAGCGGAGGTGGGGGGCGCGGGGATCAAGGGTCTTGTAGACCCGGTGACCGATGCCCATGACCTTCTTCTTGGTGGCGAGCGCGGTCTCAACCCAACCGTCGACCTTGGTCTCGTCGCCGATCTCCTGAAGCATGTGGATGACTCCCTCATTGGCGCCGCCGTGAAGGGGCCCCTTGAGCGTGCCGATGGCCGAGGTCACGGCCGAGTAGATGTCGCTCAGCGTGGCGATCGTGACGCGCGCGGAGAAGGTGGATGCATTCATGCCGTGATCGGCATGGAGGACGTAGGCGACGTCGAGGGTCTTTGCGGCCTCGGCGGTCGGCACATCTCCGTTGAGGAGGTAGAGGAAGTGGGCGGCCTCACCGAGATCGGTGCGGACGGGTGGGAGGTCCTTGCCGAGGCGGGCGCGGTGATAGTACGCGGCGATGACGCCGACTTTGGCGGTCAGGGAGACAGCGCGGTGGCGGTTCTTGACGGGATCGATCTCGCCGGTCGGCACCTTGTCGTAGAGGCCGAGCATGGAGACACCCGTGCGGATGACATCCATGGGGTTGGCATCCTTGGGGGCCGACTTGAGGAAGTCGATGACTCCCTGCGGAAGCTCGCGCTGGGAACCAAGCTCCCGATGCAGGGCCTCAAGCTGGGCCTTGTTGGGAAGTTCCTCGTGCCAGAGAAGGTAGACGACCTCCTCGTAGCTTACCTTGCCGGCGAGTTCGTTGATATTGTATCCGGCGTAGATGAGGATGCCCTCCTCGCCGCGCACATCGCTGAGCGTGGTGGAGTTGGCGACGATACCTTCGAGTCCTTTGGCGATGACAGGCATGGGAGTGAGAGGTTGTTGGGTTGGAAGTGAAATGGTGGGTCAGGCCCGCTTCATCCGGCGGATGAGGGCGTCGGCCATGTCGGAAGGGGTCTCGGCGATCTCGATCCCCGCTTCGCGCAGGGCGGCGATCTTGCTGGCGGCCGTGCCGTGGCCGCCGCTGACGATGGCTCCGGCGTGACCCATGCGGCGTCCCTCCGGCGCGGTGGCTCCCGCGATGAAGCCGGCGATCGGCTTCTTGCAATGCTTGGCGGCCCATGCCGCGGCCTCTTCCTCGGCGGTGCCGCCGATCTCGCCGATCATGATGATCGCCTCGGTCTCGGGGTCCTCGTTGAACATCTTGAGGATGTCGAGGTGGGAGGTGCCGTTGATCGGGTCGCCGCCGATTCCGACGCAGGTGCTCTGGCCGTAACCGCGGGTGGTGAGCTGCCAGACGGCCTCGTAGGTGAGGGTGCCGGAGCGGGAGACGACGCCCACATTTCCCTTCTTGTGGATGTAGCCCGGAGCGATGCCGATGCGGCATCCGCCGTGGGACTTGTCACCGGTGCCGGGAGTGACGAGGCCGGGACAGTTGGGGCCGATGAGCCGGGTCTTGGATCCCTTCATGGCCTCCTTGACCTTCATCATGTCGATGACGGGGATGCCTTCGGTGATGGCGACGACAAGGTCGAGTCCGGCCGCGACACCCTCGAGGATCGCGTCGGCGGCGAACGGTGGCGGGACGAAGACCGCGGAGACCGTCGCTCCGGTCTCCTTCACGGCCTGATCGACGGTGTCGAAGATGGGAACCTGGTTCTCGAAGAGCTGGCCTCCCTTGCCCGGGGTGACGCCGGCGACCACCTTGGTGCCGTAGTCGAGGCTGAGCTTGGCGTGGCGTGCTCCGAAGCTGCCGGTGATGCCCTGAATGAGTACCTTGGTGTCGGGAGTGACGAGGATCGACATGGGAGAAAAAAGTGAAAGCTGAAGGTTACGGTGGAAAGGTTGCTTAGGCGGCGGCTTGGACGGCGGCGACGATCTTCTTGGCGGCATCGAGGATGTTCTCCCCGCTCTCCAGCTTGAGGCCGCTCTGGGCGAGGGTCTTCTTGCCGGCCTCGACGTTGTTGCCTTCCAGACGGACAACAAGCGGGATGGAGAGGCCTGTCTCCTTCGCGGCCTCGACGATGCCGTTGGCGATGACGTCGCAGTCCATGATGCCGCCGAAGATGTTCACCAGGATCCCCTTCACGCGGGAATCGGCCAGGATGATGCGGAAGGCCGATGCGACCTGCTCGCGTGTGGCTCCGCCGCCGACATCGAGGAAGTTGGCAGGACTGCCGCCGGCATGCTGGATGATGTCCATGGTGGCCATGGCGAGACCCGCGCCGTTCACCAGGCAGGCGATGTTCCCGTCGAGACCGATGTAGTTGAGGCTGTGCTTGGAGGCCTCGACCTCGCGCGGATCCTCCTCGGTGACGTCGCGCATGGCGACGATGGAGGGCTGGCGGTAGAGAGCGTTGTCGTCGAAGTTGAACTTCGCGTCGAGGGCCATGAGTCGGCCGTCGGTCGTCACGACGAGGGGATTCACCTCCACCATGGAGCAGTCGCGCTCGATGAAGAGGCGGTAGAGGTTGGTGAAGAGCTTGGAGGCCTGGTTCATCAGCGGACCGGTGAGGCCAAGCGAAGCGGCGATCAGGCGGGTCTGGTAGGGCATGATGCCAAGGAAGGGATTGATCGAAAGGCGGAGGATCTTCTCTGGGGTCTTCTCGGCAACGCTCTCGATGTCTACGCCCCCCTCGGTGCTGGCGATGACGACGGGGAGGGAGGTGGCGCGGTCGATGAGGATCGCGAAATAGAGCTCGCGGGCAATGTCTACTGCCTCGCCGACGAAGACCTTGCCGACTTCCTTGCCCTCGGCACCGGTCTGATGGGTGACGAGCACCTGACCGAGCATCTTGGAGGCGAGATCCTTGGCTTCTGCGGGGCTGTCGCAGAGATGCACGCCCCCTTTGAATCCGTTCTTGAAGGTTCCCTTGCCGCGACCGCCGGCATGGATCTGGGCCTTCACAACCAACCTCCCTCCGCTCAGGCCGGTGGCCACAGACTCGGCCTCCGCAGGGGTGTGGGCGACTCGTCCGGGTTGGGTGGCAACGCCGAATTCGGCAAAGAGTTCTCGGGCCTGAAATTCGTGGATATTCATTGGAAAAAATAGATAAGCCCGACTAATACACAGCCCCCTTTAAAAGGGAAAGAACTCGTTGATACGAAGTCTCAAAAAAACCAAGAAAGGGCGTTTTTTGAGGGTAGGGGGGCGCCTGATCCCCCCATAACCTATTGCCTATTACCGATCCCCTATTCCCCAACTATGGCAACGGCCCCGCCGCGTAGCGGTTGGCGGCCGGGGACTGCATGACATCGACCCAGATAGGGAGTGCCAGTTCGGCGCCATAGCCGCCGCGCATGATGGTCTTTGGGTGGTCGAAGCCGACCCAGACCCCGCAGGTGAGCCCCTCCGTGTATCCCAGGAACCAGGCGTCGACGAAGCGGTCGGTGGTTCCGGTCTTTCCGGCGGCTGGCTTGCGCAGGCCGAGGGAGGCCGCCCGGGAGGCGGTGCCGCGCGTGAAGACCTCGGTCAGAATCGCCGTGGTCGCCCGGGCCGCATTCCGGTCGAGTACGGGAACGCGGTCGCGGGTGGCCCGGAAGAGGACCTTCCCCTCGGCATCGGTGACCTGCTCGATCAGGTGCGGGTGGAGGCGTGATCCGCCGGTGGCGAGCGCGGAGTAGGCGACCGTGACATTCCTGAGAGTAGACTCGAAGCTGCCTAGGCAGATGGAGGGATAGCGCGGGACATCCTCGGCCAGGCCGAGTTTTTCCATGATGGAGGCCACCGTTCCGAGACCGGTGGCGAGCCCTACGCGCACGCTCATCGTATTGCGGGAGTGGATGAGGCCCTCCTTGGCCGGCAGGTCGCCGCCGAAGGTGCCGTCGCTGTTCTGGGGATCGTAGGCCGGGGAGCGGGGCGGCAGTTCCGTGATCGAAAGCCGGGCGTCGCTGACCGGTGTCTCCGGGGTGATGACCCCCTTGCGGAAGGCCTCCTCATAGACGAACGGCTTGGCCGAGGAACCGATCTGCCGCGTCGCCACCAGGGCGCGGTTGTATTTGCTCTCGGCGAAGTTACGCCCGCCCACGATGGCCGTGATGCCGCCGGAGGCGTTGTCGATGGCAAGGAGGGCGGCCTGAAGCGGTTCGGCGGGCTCGGCAGGCGGGGCGGGTGTGACATTCATTTCCTTGCCCTTGCCTTTTGCCGGCTGGGGAGGCTTTGGCGGCGCGTGTTGCTGTCGGAAATCGGGCCGCGCCTCCACTTCCGCAAGCCGTCGTGCCAGCGATTGCTCGGCGGCCTGCTGTATCCCCGCGTCGATCGAGGTGTCGATCCGGAGACCTCCCTCGTCGATCTTGGAGGGGGAGACGACCTGCTCGAGTTCGTGGAGGATCGCGTCGACGGCCCAGCTGTTGAGGGGGTTCACGAGCTGCCTTTGGCGCGGTGCGATCTTCTCCCGAAGCGCCTTCTCATGCTCCGCGTGGGTGATGAGTTCGAGTTCCTCCATCCTTCCGAGGACGACATTGCGCTGCCTGAGGGATGCCTCAAGGTTGTTGAAGGGAGAGTAACGGTTGGGACTGCGGATCAGTCCCGCCAGAAGGGCCGCCTCCGAGAGGCTCATGTCGGCGGCGGGTTTTCCGAAGTAGGCCTGGCTCGCCGTCTCGACCCCGTAGAGACCGGAGCCGAAGTAGATGCGGTTCATGTAGAGCTCGAGGATCTTCTCCTTGGTCATCTCCATCTCGATGCGGAAGGCCATGACCGCCTCGAGGAACTTGCGGTTGAAGGTCTTCCCTCCGAGCGGGAAACTGTTGCGGGCCAACTGCTGGGTGATCGTGCTGGCCCCCTCCTTCATCCCTCCGAAGAGAAGGTTCCGCACGGCCGCACGCGCGATGCCAAGAGGGTCGATGCCGCGGTGCTCGTAGAATCTCGAGTCTTCGCGGCTGATCAGGGCCTTGACGAAATTCGGAGAAACTTCGTCATAGGGGACCACGACGCGGTTCTCCCCCATGGTCCTGCTGTAGAATGTCCCGGTCCGGTCATAGATCGCCGAGCGCTGCGGCATCTGTCCAATCGTCGAGAGATCGAAGGTGAGCGCCCAGAGATAGTAGAGAACACCGACGAGCACCCAGAGCAGGAGTGCCGCGAAGCTGAGCTTGATCAGCGTGATTAGGAAGGAGCCGCGGCGTTTCCGCGGAGGGGGTGCACTGCGGCGTTTGTTCGCGGGGCGGGAGGAAGACACGGGACTTGCATCCTAGGCGGCTCTTTCCATGATGGCCAGTCACCGTTGAGCTCCAACTTTTCAAAATGATCGAGATCCAGATCCTGACACCCATCCCCTCCATCGCCGAGGGCGTCCTCCGGGAGAGTATCCTTGGCCGCGCCCAGGAGGCCGGTTTGGTGAAGTTGGAAGCCGTCGACCTCCGGCGCTGGACCCATGACCGCCATCGCACGGTCGACGACGCCCCCTACGGCGGCGGCCCCGGCATGGTGATGAAGATCGAACCGATCGCCGAGGCGCTGGCCGAACTCCGCCGCCCGGAGACCAAAGTGATCTTCCTCACCCCGCAGGGAAGGCCGCTCAAGCAACCAATCGTCCGCGAGTATGCCAAGGCGGAGCATCTCATCCTCCTCTGCGGGCATTACGAGGGTGTCGACCAGCGCGTGGCCGATCACCTCGTCGACGAGGAGATCTCGATCGGCGACTACATCCTGACCAACGGCGTCCTTGGGGCGCTGGTGCTAACCGACGCCATCGTGCGGTTGGTTCCAGGAGTCCTGGGAGATGACCAGTCGGCGGTCACCGAGTCTTTTGAGACGGGATTGCTCGACCACCCGCACTACACGCGTCCGGTGGAATTTCAGGGCTGGGGCGTTCCTCCGATCCTGCTATCGGGAAATCACGGGGCAATCGCCGCATGGCGTGCAGAACAGGCGTTGGAAGCGACCAAAAAACGCCGCCCTGATTTGCTGGATTAATCCCGGATTTTGCATCAGAGCGGTTTTGCCAGATTCGGATGCTTCACCCGGATGGCGAGTCTCTGAAGGGTTAAAAGCGTTACACCGTTAAAAAGTTAAAAGGGGACTGAACTCCGAGGCCAAGTGGAACTCATGCAGGCATCTTTTGACGGCGGCTCCCTGACATTCCCCCTTCCAAATCTCGGGTCAGGGCTCTCCCGGATCCATGTTGACGCCACTTGCCTCCCGGCAAGCGGTGGCGCCCTCTGGGTCCCGCATGCGCGGGATCTTAAGCGACTCTTTCCAGAGCCTTGTTTGTAACATTTTCACTTTTTAACTCTTTTAACGCGGCCTCCTATTATTTCAGGAATTCCCAATGCAAATTCCGGGTTAATCTTGTCGCACACCGGGTTCACCGGCGTGTGCATCCGTTGCAGATCCAGTTGATCGCCTCGGTCCCTCCTAGGAGGATCGCACCGATAAACCCAAGGGAGATCAGGAAGAGGATCAGTCCCGCACCCAGGGTCACGCCGTCGCGTTCCGAAAAGGAGGATGCCACAAGCACGACCGTCAGCGCGGGAAGCATGTTGCTTAAAGGGATGGGCAGCGGCAGCAGGAGCATCAGGCCGCTGAGGAAAACAGCCATGCCTGCAAGGAACTGGGTGAGGCGGAACTCAAAAAGGAACGAGAGGCGGGGGTGAAGTAGTTTCTCTATTCCCCCGAGGATCCGGGCACTCCCGTGAAGGATCTTGGGAAGGTATTTTCCGGAAAGATGGGTCTTGAGCAGGCGCTGCGGAAGCCACGGATGCTGGCGCAACGCAAATCGCAGTCCCAGCAGGGCGATCACCATGCCGAAGGGCGTGGAGAGACCAGGAAGCATGATCGGTTGGCAGAAGGGGAGGGCGAGAATCACCAGGAGCAGCGTGTATACGCGCCCTTCAAGACGATCAACCAAGTCACCCATGGTCAGATCGGAGTGCTCCGCGGAATCCGAAAGGATCTGCAACTCCACCGAGAGCCGCCGCGGTTCAAACGGATCTCGTTCTTGATCAACAGGAGTCGGTGTCATGTTCGGAGATTAACACTCATCGCTTCTGAAGGGAAATCAAGGAGAGGGCGTCACGATTAATCAGATCCGAGAATACTGTGAGGTGTTCCGTCGCCTCGCTGTTTGCAGAGGGTTGATTAAAAGATGATGATTTCACGCAACGGTCGCAACGGTCGCCATGGTAGGATCAAAGAGTGGCGCCCGTTGAAACTAAGGCTGGGGAAAGAACAGTGATTTTTTGAAATTCTTGCAACTGCCCTGCCAGTAAAAACAGAGCGACGCGGAACCCCTCTTTGCGATCGTTGCGATCGTTGCGTCAAACTCATTCCGTCTCTTTTGCGGAACATTTCCCCACTCCAAATATCGAAGAGCCGGTGTTCCTTCCTTACCCAAAAGACTCGGGCTGGCGGTATTACTCCTCCAAGTCACGGTTGCGCCTGGCATCGTATCTGCGGGACTTTTCCCGGTAGTCCCGCCGATCCCTCCGCGCGATGGTCATCTGGCGTTTCTGCCGGCTGAGTCGAAGCTTTGCAATTTCCTCTTCCAGCTTCAGGAATCCCTCGAGCCGCGTGAGTTCCATCTTCCCCTCGGCCATCGCCGCACGGATCGCGCACCCTGCGTGGGGACCATGACGGCAGTCGTCGAACCTGCAGTGCCGGGCCAGTTCCTCGATATCCGCAAACTGATCGCGGAGCGTCGTCTCATCCGTCCACATGTGCACTTCGCGAATGCCCGGATTGTCGATGATGATCCCGCCGCCCCGTAGCACCATGAGCTCGCGGGCCGTGGTGGTGTGGCGTCCTTTACCGGTGATGTCGTTGACCTCGTCGGTCCACTGATAGTCACCACCCAGGAGGTAATTGATCACCGAGGATTTTCCCGTGCCGCTGGATCCGATGAAGGTGATGGAAATGCCGGGCTTCAGGTACTCCTTCAGCGCCTTGAGACTACTCTTTTTCTTCAGGCTGGTGACATGCACTTCCGCCTCCGGATTCTGGTTTCGGATGGCTTCCGCCGCAGTCCGGTTTTCCTCGTCGGAAAAAAGGTCGGCCTTGTTGACCAGAACCACCGCCTTTGCCCGGCTGCGGCCGATGATCGCGAAATACCGCTCCATCCGGCGGAGGTTGAAATCGGGACCCGCATCGGTAACCACGACCACGACTTGGATGTTGGCGGCAATCACCTGTTCTTCCGTGCGCCTTCCGGACATCTTTCTGGAGAAGCAGGTTTGTCTGGAGAGCCTTGCACGGATGACATGCTCGTTGTTCTCACCCCCGATCTCGAGCGCCACCCAGTCCCCGACGGCGGGAAGTTCCGCATCCGTTCCGGCGTCATGGTACACCTTTCCGCTCATCACCACTTCGACTTCGCGGCCATCCCCCAACAAGGCGCCGTAGGTGATTTTGTTATCGCGGATCAGTCGGGCTGGCTTCCAACCATTTGCGGCTAATGCCGAAAACTCCTCGGCAAAGGCCTCATTCCAGCCAAGATCTTCGAGCGTCATGCCGGAGCGTCTGATTTTTCCAAGATCGCTGAGTTGATTAGCTCGAGGATCTCTGAGCGGCCCTGCCCATCCTTGGAAGAACTCAGCACGTAGGCAGGAGATTCCTCGGTGATCTCACGCATGCGGATCAGGAACGCCTCCACGTTCTTCCGGGCCGCATTTTTGGAGAGCGTGTCCGTCTTGGTAAAGGCGAGGATAAAGGCCAACCCCGATGTGACCATCCAGTGGAGAAATTCCAGATCCAGACTCTGGGGGGCGAGTCGGGAATCGATCAGCACGAATGTTCCCAGGAGGTTGGGGCGATGCTGGAGGTAGTCAGAGACAAAGGCACTGAAGCCGCCCCGCTCCTTCTTGCCGACCTTCGCAAAGCCGTAGCCCGGAAGATCGACCAGATTCCAGGTGTTGTTGATCGAGAAAAAGTTGATCAACTGCGTTTTGCCAGGAATCTGCGAAACCTTCGCCAATCCCTCCGAGCGGGTCAGCATGTTGATGAGCGACGATTTGCCGACATTCGAGCGGCCGATGAGCGCGAACTCCGGCAGGGCTGACTTCGGGCAAGAGGCCAGATCGGGAGAGCTTCCCTGAAAAGTCGCGGTGGTGATCTTCACGAATCCCGCCGTGGGTAAGGTGCAGGAGAAGATCTTTTCTCCCGAATCCCGGGGCTTGCCATGATCTCTACATAGACTTCACCCGCCCCTGCCGCCGCCACGGCCTCGACAGCCTTGGAGACGTCGGGTAGCAGCACCTCGGTCGCAGTCCCGCACTCGGATCCGACTTTGCAGTGGAAATTCCAGATATTCATCTTCGGGGGAAGAGTCTTCCTCCTCTCCCGCTTCACATACTTGATGAGCTCGAGCTTGATCGCCTCCAGAACCCGCGGGTCATCCTTGCCTGGAAGATGCAGGGGAAAAGTTTTTTTCATGTAGTTTTTTAGCTTACCACAGGCCGCCTTCCAATCGGGATATATTTCCATTGGGATGGGGATGAAGGGCAAGTCGCAGGGGGCTCCTTAATCTAAAATGATCCATCATTCTTGGCTCTTCGCTATTGGGATTGGGGAAATGTTCCGGAAGAGACACGGAATGAGTTTCACGCAAAGGACGCAACGATCGCAAAGAGGGGTTCCGCGTTGCTGTGTTTTTACTGGCAGGGTAGTTGCAAGAATTTCCATGAAAAACCACTGTTCTTCCCCCCTTGGTTTCATCAGGCCCTACTCATTGATCCTACCTTGGCGACCGTAGCGGCCGTTGCGTGAAAACATCATCTTTCAATCAACCCACTGAAAACAGCAAGGCGCCGCATTCTTCTCGCAGTGATTCCGCAGCGATTTGCTTCTTTGATGATTCTTGGCAAAATCAGCCGATGAATCTCCTTCTGATCCCATATCTTGCCAATATCGTGATTCTTGTACCTGTGGCGTTTGGATCGCTGACTGGATTATTGCCAATATCCAGAGGGCACTTCCCTGAAAGTACTGGGTGGCGAACAATTACTGGATCGCTGTGGACAGCCATTCTTGTGTGCTCAATCGCAGGATTGTTTCACCCCATCATCTTTGCGCCAATTCTGCTTCTCCAAGTCATTTATAAGACAGTCTGGCTGGTTTTCTATGCCCTGCCACGTTTGAGAAATGCTGATTCCCGAAAAGAAATTCACTGGGGAATTGCAGTTTCATTCCTACTCATCGTGATTTTCTATCCGCTTGTTATTCCTTGGAGCGTGTTGTTCCCGTAGGGACAATCCAACCCTTCGGAGATTCTGCAGCGAATGGTCAAAACCAGCTACCCCTCCATCCCTCAGGAACCTCTTAAGAGCGAAAGAGTCCTTAAAGAAAAACGAGACTCGGGCTGGCGGGATTCGAACCCACGACCTCTTGAACCCCATTCAAGCGCACTACCAAGCTGTGCTACAGCCCGTCTCGAGCAGTGGAGCATCGTGTTTCTTCACGCATCGTGCAAGTTCCTTTTGGATGAAAAAATGAGGTGCTCGCGCTGAGGTACTGAGACGCAGAGATGAGGGCTGGAAAGGATGTTTGGATTTAGTGCGTCGCCCATATCTCCAAACAGACCGCCTATTTCACCATCATGTGATGAATGGTGGAAAACCTCTGAACCCCAAGGCTCCTTCCATTTCCTCTGCTCTGCGGGATCAATTTTTGATGCCTTGTTTCAACCGTTGCACTGGCCGTCAAGTTTACTACTCTGTTGCGACCATGACTTCCACTTCCTCCAAGACTGATCCGGCGCTCCGGAAGGTTGCGATCGTCGGTGCCAGCGGCTACTCGGGCGAGGAGCTCTGCGCCCTGCTCGACCGGCATCCGTCGGCCGAGGTGACCGCTGTCTTTTCCCGACAGCATCAGGGCAAGACCCTTGGTGAGGTGATGCCGCGCTTCTCTGGGTTGAAGATTTCATCATTGGTCTTCACCAAGGCCGATCCTGCCAAGGTGGCCGCCTGCGATGCCGGGGTGGTTTTCCTGGCGCTTCCGCACGGTGTGGCCGCCGAGTATGCGGTGGCTGCCCTGAAGGCGGGTAAGGTGGTGATCGACCTGAGTGCCGATTTCAGGCTCAGGGAAGCCGCCGTGTACTCGGATTACTATGGGGGAGAGCATCCGGCACCGGAGCTTCTGAGGGATGCGATCTATGCGATCCCCGAGCTCTCTCGGGAGGCGATCAGCAAGTCGCCGCTCATCGCCTGTGCGGGCTGCTACCCGACCAGCATTCAGCTTCCGCTCATGCCCCTTCTCATGGCCGGACTCCTCAAGCCCGATGGCATCGTTGCGTCCAGCGCGAGCGGCGTGAGCGGAGCCGGGAGGAAGGCGGCCGTCGACTATCTCTACGCCGAGTGCAATGAGAGCATGCGTGCCTATGGACTACCCAGGCACAGGCATCTCTCGGAGGTGGAGCAGCAACTCTCCCATGCGGCAGGTCACAAGGTGGTGATCACCTTCATCCCTCATCTTGCCCCGATGAACCGGGGTATCCACACCACGATCGTGGCGACTCCTGCGGCTGGAAAAACCTCCACCGATCTCAAGAAAGCTCTCCTTGCTGCCTATGCTTCCGAGCCCTTTGTCCGGATTCGGGAAACCCCGCCAGATACCAAGCATGTTTCGGGGACGAACTTCTGCGACATCGCCCTCTACGATGAGCCGAGGACAGGACGGGTCGTGATCCTTTCGGTGATCGACAACCTCGTGAAGGGTGCCGCCGGTCAGGCCGTCCAGTGCTTCAACGTCCGTGCGGGACTGGCGGAGACGGAAGGGCTGATGTGAGAAATGCAAAATGAAGAGTGCAAAATGAAAAAGTTGGGATCTCCTGATTCCTGACCCAGCCTCTTTGGGGTATTACTCTCCCTCACTT
>JBAPTI010000135.1:0-1537 GCA_049282095.1 Chthoniobacterales bacterium | reverse complement strand
TCGGCGAGGCCGAAGAGCACGCCGATGCCGACGTCGTCGATGCCGGCCTCCATGGCGCGGTGCATGCCGGTCACGCGCCAGTCGAAGTCCTTCTTCTTGCCGCCCACATGCACGGCCTGGTAGGTCCCACGGTGGTACGTCTCCTGGAACAGCTGGAACGTGCCGATGCCGCTCGCCTTGAGCTCCTTGAACTGCTCGACCGGTAGCGGCGCGACGTTGACGTTGACGCGGCGGATCTCGCCGTTGCCGCGCTTGACGTCGTAGATGGTGGCGATGCTGTCGAGGATGTACTGGAAGCCGCCGTCCTTGGGGTACGACTCACCGGCCACGAGCAGGATGCGCTTGTGGCCCTGGTCGACCAGGCACTCGACCTCGAGGCGGATCTCCTCCTGCGTGAGCGCGCGCCGGTGGAGTTCCTTGTTGCGCACGCGGAAGGCGCAGTACAGGCAGTCGTTGTTGCAGAGGTTGCTGATGTACAGCGGCGCGAAGAGCACCAGGCGCTGGCCGTAGATGGCCTCCTTGCACTCGCGCGCCGTCGCGAACAGCTCGGCCAGCAGCTCCGGGTCGCTCACTGAGGAGAGGACGGCGACTTCATCCATGGAGAGCCCGTTGAGCTCCTTCGCCTTGGCGAGGATCTCGCGCACGCGGCCGGCGTCCTTGGTCGCCGCCGAGCGCATCGCCTCCTCGATGGCGACCTCATCGATGAACGTTCCTGTCTCAACAACGGCTGTCATCGGACTACTCCCTCGGGTCGACAGCTAGAGGCTCGGCGCAGTCCGCCGTAGCCGGGATCTCGAAACTGAATTCGGCCCACGCGCCGTGCTCGGACTCGGCCGTGATGCGGCCTTTGTGGAGCTGGATGATGCGCCACGAGTTGTAGAGGCCGACGCCGGTGCCGCGGCGACTCTTGAGCGCCGGGTCGTCGAGGCGCGAGAACCGGCGGAACAGCTTGTTCTGCTGGGCCGCGCTGAACCCCGGCCCGGAGTTCCACACGCTGATCCGCAGCCGCTCGCCGCCCTTCTCGTCGAGGCCGACCTCCGCCTTGACGCGGATGTCGCCGCCCTCGTTGCCGTACTTGATGGCGTTGTCCAGCAGATTGACGGTGACGATGCGCAGCAGCGTGGAGTCGCAGCACACCGGCGGCAGGGCCGGTGACGGCACGCAGGTCAGCAGGAAGATCCCATGGGCGTCCGCCTGCGGCCTGACGAGGTCGACGGCCTCCGCCACCACGTCTTCCATGACGTCGACGCGGGAGCGGGTCGCGAGCCGGAGCTCGCCGCCCTCGACCCGCGCGAGGTCGAGGTACTCGCGCACGAGGCTGAGCAGGTACTGCCCCTTGCGCTCCATACTCATGACCTTGGCGCGCTGCTCGGGCGTGAGGTCGCCCAGATAGCCCTGAGAGAGGATCTGGGCGTCGGTGACCATCGAGGCCACCGGACTCTGGAGCTCGTGGCTCACGAAGCCGAGCATCTGCGTGTAGGCGTAGTTGGCCTCCTCGAGCTGCTCGATGCGCCAGGCCTTCTCGACCGCCTGGCTG
>JBAPTI010000134.1:0-38562 GCA_049282095.1 Chthoniobacterales bacterium | reverse complement strand
GTTCTGAGGGTCCAGGGCCTCGCCTGTCGCGCAATTCATGGCGCCGCTCCGACCGACATTGAGAACCCAGTCGTCCTTCCCTTTGAGAAATCCGCTCCAAGCGTGCCCCCCGTCCTTGCCTAGCCCTGAAAAAAAGAGCGTTGGTATGCCGAAGGCCTTGCCCGTCATCGCCGAGTAGTAGGCCTGATCCACGCAGATGCCGCCGCGCTTCCGAATCTGCGCGAGGGAATAGGGACCCCAGGGCCAGACAAAGGAATTCCGGTTCACCCGCCCCCGGTCGTAGCGGATCGATTCGAATGCACGGCCGGGATCCTCACGCGAAAGCAGGGGAGAGTTGCGAACCATTTCAAATTCGCTCGGATCCAAGGGGACATCCACGACGAACTTCAGTTCCCCGGGATCAAGCTCACGGGGATCCCTCTTCAGGCGCCTTTCGCGGAACGCCCGGACAAAACGGCCGAAGATGTCGGCGGGTTGTGTCTGTACCCTGGGAAGATCCTTTTGCAAAACCTGACGGTGAGGCCAGAACGATGGAACAGGTTGGTCATGCACCACCGCCACGGCGAGAGCGAGGTTGAGATGCTCATTCCAATCACCGGGGTGCGCTCTCCAGATCGACTCGAGATTCAGGAGCACCTTGGGTGCAAAATCATCCTCGCCGACGGCATTTCCCCACGCTCCGGGAAACGCGGGATCCGTAATCGTTAAAAGAACGAAGCGCTGGTCCAGACGAGATATCAAAGGCCCGTTACGGGATGCGAACGGCTGGGCCACAAGCTCCGCCATGACACGTCCCAGCATCACCGGATCGGCTGCAATCTGCTCCGTGGCCCTGTGCTGCAAGCCGTCGTATCGTCGGACCAGGTTTGATCCGGGTTGATGGATCGTCACCTCGACCTTCTCACCGCCGTTCACCTTCTCCCCCTTCATGGAAAGGTGACGCGAAAGCCAGCGGCGCGTCACCGCGGCCTCTTCCGATTCCAGCAGGTCGAGCCAACGGTAAAGATCCACCCATGCGCCGAAAGATTCGTTGCCGCATGCCCCACCCTCGCCACGCACGGAAGGAGTCCACCGGGACGCCAGTATATCGCCGAGTGAAACACGGAACTCCGCCAATTTCCCGGCCCGGCAAATGGCGCCGACGGACGCGGGGTCGGGAGGGCGCGAAAGATCAGGGGTCTGGGCGGGAGCAACGCAGGAAGCAAGGAGACATCCCGCAAAGAAGAGCGGGACGACGGAGCGGATCATGGATTCTTGGAAGGCTTGCGGCGCAGTACCTCCATCCGGGAGGGATTGCGGGCCCCCGCCACCGCCTCTTCCTTGCTGATCATGTTTGCCAGGTAGAGCTCCTCAAGGACGTCGTCAAAGGTGTGCATTCCATCCTTCCTGCCGATCTCCATCAGTCCGACGATCTGCTCGAAGCGGTGATCGCGGATGCAGGCGCTGACCGCGCTGTTGTTGGTGAGTAACTCGCTCACCATGACCCGTCGAAGCCCGTCCTCCGAAGGCACCAGGCGCTGGGCGACGATTCCGGCCAGAGCATTGGCCAACTGTCCCAGAATCTGGTTTTGCTCATCCCCGGGGAAACAGTCGACAATGCGGTCCAGAGCCTGGGGAGCGTCGTTGGTATGGAGGGTCGCCAGGACGAGATGGCCCGTCTCGGCGGCGGTCAGCGCGGCACGGACCGTCTCCGCATCACGCATCTCACCCACCATGATGACATCCGGATCCTGACGAAGCACGTGGCGCAGGGCCTCGTGGAAGGACTTGGTGTCGGTGCCGAGCTCACGCTGCTTGATGATGGACCGGTTACTCTCGTGGTAAAACTCGATCGGATCCTCGATTGTCACGATCACACCCTCGCAGGTCTCGCTGATCCTTCGGATCATGGAGGCCAGAGTGGTCGTCTTTCCCGACCCCGTCATGCCGGTCACCAGGATCAGGCCGCGGTCCAGATCGCAAAGTTGAACGATCGAGGACCTGTGGCCCAAGTCCGTAATCAACGGAATGCCCTCGGGTATGTAACGAAAGGTCGCTTCCAGGGCGCCTCGGCTGAAGTGGGCGTTCCCGCGAAAACGGCCCGTTCCCGCGACCTGCAGTCCGAAATCAAGTTCCAGATCCCGTTCAAGGCGGGTGCGCTGCGACTCGGTCAGCAGTCCAAGGATGATCTCCCGGCACTCCTGTCGTGAAACCGCACGCTCATGGCACGACTTGATATCGCCTCGAAGCCGCATGGAGGGCGGCAGTCCGGCGCAGAGATGGATGTCGGAAACGCCGGACTGAACGGCTCCCTTGAGGATATCGATGATGTCGGGAAGTTCGCTCATGGGGGAATGGATCAGGAAAGACTGCTGGAGATGCCCCTGAGACGACGACGCAGTTCCGCGGGATTGGGAACCGCAAGAAGGGCCGTCTCCTCGGTCACCCTCCCCTCGGCAACCAGTCGTTCGAAGGCTCGGAGGAAGTCCAGGGACTCGGAGGGATCGGCTTGGGCCAGATGATCCCGGAACCCGGGCAGATCCGCATGAAGGATGCACTGGCGAGTGAGACCGATGTTGCTCATGTACTCGCAGGCAAGCACCACTCCGCCGTCGCATGCAGGCACAAGTTTCTGGCAGAGGACGCCGAGCAACTGCCCGGAAAGAACCTGCAGATATCCCTTGCGCTCCGCCTCCGGAAAGAAAGCCATCAATCGCTCGATCACCTCGCCCGCATCCGAGGCATGGAGCGTGGCCATCACAAGATGGCCGGTCTCCGCGGCCTGCAGGGCGACGGAGGCGGTTTCGGCATCCCTGATCTCGCCGACCAGAATGATGTCCGGGGCCTGGCGCAGGGCTCGACGCAGGCCTTCGGCGAAGCTGGCCGTATCGAGGCCCACGGCACGCTGGGTGAAAAGCGACTGCTTGCGCTCGAACACGAACTCCACCGGATCCTCGACCGTCACGATGTGACGCTCCAGATTGCGGTTCACCCACTCGAGCACCGAGGCAAGCGTGGTTGATTTGCCCGATCCCGTCGGTCCCGAGACGATCAGGATGCCCGACTTGCGGGCGGCCATCTCCTTGAGAATCCCGGAAGGAAGGCCAAGTTGATCGATATCCGGAGGAGTCGAACTGATCCGTCGCAGGACGGCGGCATCCTGCCCCAGCGAGCGATGGAAGTTGACCCTGAAGCGGATCCCTTGGGCAGAGACGAAACTGGCATCGTGATCGGAGGAGGTTTCCGGCACTCCGCAGCATTCCCTGAAAGCCCGCAGGTCCGCTGCATTGAGGGGAGGAGCATCCATCGGGGTGATGCTGCCGGAGACACGCACGACCGGAGGCTCGCCCGCATGAAGGATGAGATCGGATGCCTTGTATTCCTGGGCTGCCCGGCAATAAAGCTCGATGGATTCCGGAGGGTTGTACATCACGGCCTAGAAACCTAGGCCAAGTCACGCGATGCGTCCAGCCGTCCATAAGACATTCGGGCCACTGAACCCGTTCGGGGTTTACCCCGTTCCCTGAAAAAATTGGCATCGCCACGGGGAATCGAACCCCGATTATGCGGATGAGAACCGCATGTCCTAACCGTTAGACGATGGCGACGTGAGCGGTGAAAGATAGGGGATCCATCTCTCGCTGGCAAGTAAAGAGATGATCAGATAGTCTACCAAGGCATGATGACCCTCTATATCAAGCGCGGGTGTCCCTGGTGCGACATGGCCGAGGCATGGCTTCGGCAGCATGGCGTCAAGTACAGGGCTGTTGACGTGCTCTCCGATCCGGCTGCCTTTGCCGAAATGAAACGCATCTCGGGGCAGTCCAAGGCTCCCGTCATGATCACTCCCGACGGGAAATGCCTGGCCGACTTCGGTCCGGAGGAGCTTCCGGGGTTTCTGGGAAGCTAAGGAACCGCGGTTCCTTAACCCCGCACGCCGGCCAAGGCACTGCGGAGAAGCTCCAGCGAGCGGAGCGCCCTGCCGGCATCGATGGACTCCGAGGCAAGAAGCAGGGCATCTCGAAGTGTTGCTCCGATCCCCGAAAGATGAAGGGCTGCGGCCGCATTGAGCACGATCATGTCGCGAGCCGCACCGGATTCCCCGCCCGAGAGGATGCGCGTGATGCGCGTGGCGTTTTCGACGGCATCTCCGCCAAGAAGGATCCCCGGATCCGTAACCTGTGGAAAACCGAGCCCTGCAGGCGAGATGATGAATTCTTTCGCCTGAAACGGGCACTCACCTCTCACCGCCACCACCCTGGAGGGGCCGGTGATCGAGAGTTCATCGACCCCCTCCCCGGCATGCACTCCCTCCCCATGCACGGCCCAGGCAACCTTGCGTCCCATCAATCCCAACGCCTCGGCGTAGAGAGGTAGCATTTCGGACCTGTAGATGCCGGTGAGTTGGTAGTCGGGTGAAGCAGGATTAAGCAGCGGCCCGAGCAGGTTGAAGATGGTCAACTCTCCCCTCTCACCGAGCCTGCGCCGCAGCGGTGCAACCGCGGCGACCGCAGGGTGAAAGTTCGCGGCCAGCATGAAGACGCATCCGGCCTTCTCCAACACCTCCCCCACACGGGATGGATCCAGAAACACATTCACACCCAGCGCCTCGAGCACGTCGGCGCTTCCGCATTTCGACGTGAATGCCCTGTTACCATGCTTCACCACCCTGGCACCGGCACCGGCCGCGACAAACATTGCGGCCGTCGAGATGTTCAGGAAACCGGCCATGTCCCCACCCGTTCCGCAAAGCTCAAGGAGGGGGCGGGTATCACTCCGGTCGAGAGCCGGGATGACCGCGCGACCAAGCAACACCCGGGCGAAGCCGGCAAGCTCGGCAGCTGTCTCCCCGCGGGCATGCAGAGCGACTAGAAACCGCTCCTTCGGCTCGTCGGAAACACTTCCCCCCATGAGCAGATCGAGTGAACGTTCAATCTCCTCAACACCAAGCGAGGGAATCGATAGGGGATCTGGAAATGATTCTGCCATGCGATTCGTTTCTATAGACTCAAGATCAGCGCAACACGAGCGCCATCGCCGAGAGCAGGAGAAGCGCTCCAATCAGGCGGCGTAACATCACGGCACTCCGGTCACCGCCGACAGCATGGTCAGGCACCAGTGAGGCAAACAGCCAGACCAACAGGACACTCCAGAGGCAGCGTGATCCATAGAGGATATTGGTGAATGCGGCACTGCCATAGAGCCCGATCGCGGAATACATTCCGAGTGCCTGCACGGCCAGCAGAAGGGCCCCTGCAAAGAGCCAGAGAAGAGCGGCTCCCGGTGCGACGGCCACCCCATTGGATCGCGGCTGCTTTCTCACCGCATGGAGAAGGACCGGAAGATGGAGCAGCGAACAGATGCCCATGACTCCGAACATGACAGGAGCGAAACGGCTGTATCCGACGCGCGGCACCCAGCCCTGGACCAGCACGTCGGTGAGGGCGAAGAGGGCGGCCGCCGCAAGAGACCATGCCACTGCCTGCGCAAGATGCCGATGAGAACCACCCGGAGTGTAGGAGATCATGGCAATACCAAGCGTTGCCAGAACGGAGGCCCCCCACCAGGAAACCGGCAGCGGCTTGCCCATCAGGAAGACCGAGAAAAGGGTCACCAGAACCACCTTGGTTCCGAGAAGCGGCGTGGAGACGGAGACATCTCCAGTTGCGATGGCCCGGAAGGTGCAGATCTGCCCCAGGAAGAACAAGAAACCGCAAATGGCCGGTGCCAACAGCAACCGGGGAGAGATCACCCCGCCGGGAAGAAGCCAGAGCCATTGGAAGAACAATGCCATGACGGCATTGCATATCACGTTCACCCACGAACCGGAGATCCCGGAAGAGAGGGAACGCTTGATCGCGATGGCACCGCAGGCATAGCCGAATCCGGCTCCGAGCGGCAGTAACAGCGCACCGGGACTCACGAGGGAACGATCTCGTCCAACAACTCCCGCAGGCGGAGTGCGGGCCACTGTCCAGGCACCTGGGGCTTGCCGAGCCACCCGTAGCATAGCGGACTGCCGAACCCGCTGAGAACCAGGCGGGAAAACCGTCCCGCCCCGCCCATGCCCATGGCCACCACGGGCACCTTGGTGGAGCTCAACTGCAACTCGATCAGGCGCTGAAGATCGCGCGGATCACGCAGCAAGGCAGCCACCTTGAACAGGTCGGCCCCCTCCCCGGCGGCACGATCAGCCAGTTTTTTCAGCGAGGCCAGCGAGGGGGTGCCCTTGAAATCGTGGTGTGAGAGGATGACGGTGCGACCATGCTGGTGCGCCTGCGCCACCACGGGGGCCAGTGGACGCGCCGAGCGAAGCTCGACATCAAGGGCCGAAGCCCAGGGGATCGCCTCTTCCAGAAGGCGGCGCCGAACTGCCTGCGTGAGGTTCCCGACACCTCCCTCGCCGGGATGACGGGCCGTGGCGATCACGGGAAGCGGCCATTTCTTCGGTAATTCCATACCAGCCAGGGCGTCCAGACGGGCCTCCAGCACATCGAGACCGCGCAACCCCTTCTTCGTTACCCCCTTCAACCACCTCAGCCCCGAGGGCTCATGAAGAGTTCCCACGACCAGGGAACGGTTGACGGAAAGGAGATGCTGAAGAGTCGCCATGGGACGGAGTGGGATGGAAGCGTTGGGAATGCTCTGATAAACCAAGCACACGGAATCGTGAACTGCTTTGAAGAATGGACCGCGAACAGAAAATCTCCAAGGATTTCCAGCAGGGACGGGATGACTTCGGGTTGATACCACTGCTGTTGGCATACCGGTCGGCAAGACGCCATGTTGGCGAAAGCTTTTCTCTTTCATTCTGGATTTTCATGCCACTTTAAGGTGGAATGAAGAGCTACCCTTACATCGCGTCCATGTTCTCCCTCCACCAAGTTTCCTCACTCCTGCGATTTTCATCCCTGGCCTTGATGCTTGCCACGGCATCCCGCCTCACTGCCCAAACGGGATCTGAAGTGGCCATCGAAAAAATCGATGCGAAGATGGTCACCACTCCAACAGTCTCCTACTCGGGAGCCAGCATGAAGCAGTTCCGCCCCAAAAGCTGGATGGAGATCGAAGTAACATTCGCCACAGCGATCCAGTCAGCCAGCCTCACTGAGAAATATTCCGATGACCTGACCATCAACTATTATGTCCTGCTTTCGAATAAAAACTCCCAGTTCCCACAAGGCACCCTCCTGACAGGCCAGACATCGCTTTCAACGGTTCCGCTAAAGGATAACAATCTCAAATCCGTGATCTACATCAGCCCCAGATCACTGGAACGGTTTTTTGACGGTAAAATTCCCTCCTCCGATTCGGGCGCCATCATTGATATCGGCGCAACCATTTCCAAGCAGGGACAGGTGGTCGCCCTGAAAAGCCTCAAAGGGCAAACCCAGGCATGGTGGCCCCAGTTTCAGCAGACCCCCGGCTATCTCCTGAACAAATCAGAGACCCCGTTTGCCTCACTGAATTGGGATTATTACGAAGCCGTCAAGAAGCAGTAAGCTTTTTCTCCAAAAGAATCCACTCCGCCGCACCGAACCGCACATGGCCACCCCCAGGAAAATCCTCGTCCTAGATCTGGGCATGCAGTCGCTCCGGTTGGCAGAGTTTTCAGCCTCCCCGGAAGGCGGGCTCCGGTTGCTACGTGGCGCACGAAGGGAATTCCTCCTGGATCCTGCCCTTGACACGTCGCGCCCCGATCAGATCCGTGTCGCGCTTCAGGAGATCCTCAAGCGTTGGAAGCTGAAATCCGGCGAGGTGGTCTGTGTCCTCCCATCGCACACGGTCTTTACCCGGGCCGTTCCTCTTGACGTTCCCGGGGGCGCGTCCGGGAATGTGGATGCCATCGTCAGGTTCGAGGCTCACCAGAACATCCCGTTTCCGCTCGAGGAGGTGGTCTGGGATTATGTGGCCATGGGAGAAACAGGAACCGGAGCGGTGAATGTCGTCTTCGTGGCGGTAAAAAGCGATCTTCTCGAGGCAATCGGTCAGGCCGTTTCCTCATCGGGCCTCAACATCGCATCCGTGACGGTCTCTCCCCTGGCCCTCTATGATGCCTTCCGTCACGCAGGCCTCCCGGATTCCGGGGCCCCCGCGCTCCTTCTGGATATCGGCTCGCGCACCACCAACATGGTGATCGCCTCAGCAGATTCTTTTTTTTCCAGAAGCATTCCTTCCGGCGGACTTGCCGTGACCATGGCGATCGCCAAGGATATTCATGCCGGATTGGAAGAGGCAGAGCGACTCAAGGTCGATCGAGCAAGCGTTGGACTTGGCCCCGGATTCGAGCCACCGGCAGACCCCGTTGAGGCGAATCTCGCGCGAGTCGCGCGTCAGGCCCTTCTCAAGACACAGGCGGACATCAGTCGCTCGCTCGGCTATTACCGGAGCACACTGGGTGGCAAGGAGCCATCGGAAATCCTTCTCACCGGCGGGATGGCCTCAATGCCCTATCTTTCGGAATTCATTCAGGAAAAATTCCAGAAAGGAACCGGCTTTTTCAATCCCATGAAGGGCGTTTCAGCCACCGGCGAGGCGACACAGTTTCTGGAGTCCCACACCCACAACATGGGGGAACTGGTGGGAGGAGCCATGGAACTCCTTCCGGAGTATCGGACAATCATTAATCTCCTTCCCCCATCCATTCTTAGAAAACAGAGTTTTATCCGGCGCCTCCCGTATCTGGCAACTGCCGCGGCTCTCATGATCGCGACGCTCGGAGCCTGGTATCTCTTTGCAAACAATGCGACCAAGGTAACGGTGCAGAAAACCGAGGAGATCACCCAACTCTCCAAGCAGGCGGATGCAGTGGCGGAAAAACTCCGCTCACTTCAGAAGAAACAGGATGAGATTAGGAAAACGAGTGGGGAACTTCTCAACGTCATCCTGCTCAGGGAGGCCTATCCGAAAATCATTGCCGAACTGGCCGCCAAGGTTCCCGACCGCTTCCTATGGATTACGGAGGTCCAACCCGCCGTGGAGTCCCCTTCCAAAAACTCCGTGCGAAACGCCATGGAAAAGGGAGCCGAGAAGGGAACCGAAAACGCCGTCAAGGCCGTGATCGTGAAGGGACTCTATCTGGACAACCCCCGACAGGCCTCGGTGATCGATGACTTTGTCACCTCGCTTCAATCATCCGAACTCTTTGTCGTGGAGGAGAAGGAAATCACCAAGGTCATCACCCAGCGGGGCAGCCCCAGCGGGGAGTACTGGGCCTACCCATTTGCGCTCCGGATCCCGTTGCGCACCCCCATCCCCAATCTCCCCTGAAACGGATGAACACGATCACGACCTGGATCTCCGAGAACAAACTCCCGGCTTCATTCGCCGCAGCCTTCCTTCTTTGCACGGGGGGAGCGTGCTGGTTCGCATTCCTTGCTTGGGACGGCTATCAGTCGGCTTCCCAAGCATACGCGGGCAGCGTTGCGAAACTCACCAAGCTCAACCAGCAGAACCCGTTTCCCAGTCAGGCAAACCTGGTGAAATTCCAAGCCAACCTGGATCGCGAACAGTCGGAGGTCGACAACCTTGCCAAGTCCCTGCAGGCCTTCCGTATTCCTCCCTTCCATGACCTGGATAATGCCAAACCCCAGGACCGCCCCCAACTCCTGCAGGACGGACTTCGCACTCAAGTGACCATGGTCAAGACCTCGGCAGCCTCCAAAGGGGTGACCCTGCCTCCGGGATTTTACCTTGGCATGGAGGAATACGAGAACCGACTTCCCTCGCCCGATGAAGTGATGACGCTGGCCAAGCAACTAACCGTGCTCGACTGGATTGCAGGCAAGCTCACATCTCGGGACGGGCTGATCCTCAGCGAATTCACACGCACGCTTCCATCGCCTGCCTCCAAAACAGCAGAAACGGCCAAAAAGCAAACCGTTCCGGCCGATGCACCATCCAGGAATGTCTACGAGACGATCGGTGGAATCCGCATGAGCTTCCGATGCGACCAGCCCACACTCCGTGAGCTGATCAACTCCATCTCTTCCGCGCCATACTTTCTGGTGATCGAAACCCTTCAACTGCAGAACAGCATGGCCGAACCCCCTCGCCGCGAGGCCTCCTCCCAGATTACCCAAAGCTCCGGAGAAGAGCAGACGGGGGTGCAGCGCCTTCCCATCATTGTTGGCAGGGAGCAGATCAATGTCTCGATGAAAGTCCGTTTTCTGGAGTTCAACGGCGCACAAGCGCCTCAAAAGGCAACGGGAACCCACAAATGATCCGCGCATGAAATCGCTCCTTACCGCCCGGTACCACCTGATTCTTCTCGGAATCGCCGTGCTCATCGCGATCGGAAGTGCGACCTTCCTACTCCTCCAATCACAGAATTTCGAGAATTCCTTCCAACATCCATCCCTCGGTGGAAAAGCCGGAGCCTACTCCCCCTCCTCATCCACCGATGCGGCAACCGTATTGGACCACCTCAAGAAGGGGGAGCGTTGGGATGCAAGGGAAAACGGTGCCTCCCCGTACGTTTCCCGCCCTTATCTGCTGAAAGAAGGAAAGTTGATCGACCCGATGGAAGGGAGTGATCAACTTTATCCTCCGGTACCGAACCAATGGTTGATCGATCACCGGCTTGATTACACCGACATGAATATCCTCGAGCGTGACCCCAGGCACAAGGGATTCACGGTTCGGGAGGAGTTCGAGGCAGGAACGGATCCAAATGATCCCAAGCAGTTCCCCCCGCTTTGCAACAAATTAAGTTTTGATGCAGGCAGTATCCGCAAGAGCACATACCTTCTGGAGTTTCTTGGTGAAGAGGAGAACAACGGAACCAAGGAGTTGCAGATTCGACCCGTTCAACCTCTGCCCAACCCAGCCAAGGGGAATCGTCCCGACACATCCGTCAGGGCCGTCAAGAAGGGTGACACCATTCCCGGCGCGCCATTCCTGAAAGTGGTCGATTTCCAGGAAAAGAAAAAAGTCATCAATGACGCAGAGTATGAAGTCAACGAGCTGATTCTACAGAACACCCTTACCGGAGATCGGCATACCCTCACGCAAAAGAACACCTCCAGGGAGTACAAAAGGACTCCCATTGAACTCATTGAGAGCGTTACCTTCTGTTACCAACTTACCGGAGCGGCTCCGGAGATCATCACGGTGGAGCGGGGAAGGGAATTCACCCTGGGCAGTCTTGATAAGCTTTACAGCGAACCCTACAAACTCGTGGACATCTCCAAAGACGGCGTGATTCTGGACAGGCAGGGAAAGAGCTTTACGATCAGGCCGTCGGGCCAATCCGTTCCGATCGCTCAACCCGTTCCTCCCTCGTCCACTCCCTGACCTGCAGATCACTTCACGCTTTCATCTCACGTGACAACTCTTTCCTCACCATACAGGTCTAGGCAATCCCCGGCATCATGGAGCCGCATTGCCCTGTTGTGTGGCGTCATCCCTTTGCTCCCCACTGCGGTTCATGCGCAGCAGAGCGGGGTCGTGGGCCAATCCGAGAGAGAAATCAGAATCCTCCAGGAGCGAAGCGACTGGGCCAGAAACCAGATCGCCAAAGCCCAGACAGCCCTTTCGGACCAGGACTTCAACGGTCGTGACTACGAATCGGCCTTCGCTTACTCAAAGAGTGCCCTGGATGCGCTCCCCGCAGGCGGAGCGGCAACCGCCAACCTGCGTGCGATGGCCATGGAGACCTTCTCCAAAGCCTCACTCGCCCTTGCCCAACTGCGGATCTCCGAAGGGCGCTATCAGGATGCCGAACTGGTGGTGACGACCGCCATGGGCAAGCCGTACGACTGCAGTTATCCACCCCTGCTTCGCCTGCAGAAGGATCTGGGCAATCCCGACCGGTTCAACCGGACCATGACCCCCGGCTTCATCTCCAAGGTGGAGCAAGTGAAGCAACTGCTTGCCGAGGCCCAGGGATACTACGACTCCGGACGCTTCGACGCCGCCTTCACCGATTACCAGAAGGTGCTCAATCTCGACCCTCAGAACACGGCGGCCCGACTCGGCATGGAGCAGGTTGACAAGGAGCGCAGTAATTACGCGGAGAGAGCCTACAATGAGCGCCGCTCGGAAATGATCGGTCAGGTGGCCCGGGCTTGGGAACTTCCGGTTCCGAAGTTCGACACCGGGGCGTCGACGATCGTGGAACAGAATCCCATCGAGGTGAAGGGCACCGGCTCCATCAGCAGGAAACTGGAGGAGATCAGGATCCCCCAACTCTCCCTCTCCGACGAGAGTGTGCGTGAGGCCGTGGAGAAACTCCAAAAAAAGTCCCGGACACTCGACACGATGGAATCCGACCCGGCCAAAAAAGGTGTCAATATCGTGCTTAAGCTCGACCCTACACGCGAGGCCCTGGATGGAGGAACCAAGATTAATCTTTCACTGAACGACCTCCCGCTCGGAGAGGCTCTCAAGTACATTGCCTCTGCCGCCAACCTGAAGGTGAAGATCGAACCCTACGCTGTGGCGATCGTTCCCCTCTCTGAGCCTACGGAAACGCTGATTTCCAAGGAATACAAGGTACCCCCCAGTTTCATCTCATCCTCCTCGGGATCCGCCACTTCCAACAAGAGTATTCCAGGTCAGTTGCCTACCGTGGGGAAATCCGGTGCCAAGGAGTTTCTGGAGTCCCAAGGCGTCACCTTTCCCACCGGCGCCAGTGCCACCTACCTTGCTTCGAGCAGCAAACTCCTGGTCAAAAACACACAGGCCAACCTGGATCTGATTGATTCTCTGGTAGAGGTCTCGTTGGCCACCCCTCCAAGTCAGGTCGAGATCGAGTCGCGTTTCCTGGAAGTCACCCAGAACAACCTCCAGGAACTCGGATTCGATTGGCTCCTAGGGGCCTTCAATCTTGCGGGGGGTAGCGGCGTCTACGGCGGTGGAGGCACCGCCGGTAACATGACCGGCAATGTCGGCCAGTTCCCCTTCACTCAGGGAGGTGCCCTCACCGCTCCACCAGTCGGTTCCATCAACGGGAACAACACTGGCAACCTGACGGCCGGCAACCGCACCGGATCAGCGGCAGTCAAGGCCAGTGCTCTGGATGGGCTTCTGTTTGGTTCACCAACCGGACCTGCGGCAGGTGTACTCGCCTTGGCTGGCATCTTTACCAATCCCCAGTTCCAGGTCGTGCTTCGCGCCGTCAATCAGCAGAAGGGGGTGGATCTTGTCTCGGCCCCCAAGGTTACGGTGACCAGCGGCCGCAAGGCCACGATAAACATCACCCGGAAGTTCCCATACCCCAAGGAATATACACCTCCAACTGTAGTCCCACCCACGACGCCTGGACAAATACAACCTGCAAATCCAGCAACACCCACATCGTTTGAAACACGGAATGTCGGTGTCCAGTTGGAGGTGGAACCTACTGTTGGACCTGATGGCTACACGATCGAATTGAGCCTATCACCCCAGATCACGGAATTTCAGGGTTTTGTGAACTATGGATCCCCGATTAGTGCTATAGCGACGGTTTACTCACCGGTACTGAATTCCATTGGCTCTAAATCTGTGTTATTAACTGCTAACACCATTAACCAACCTGTCTTCAGCGTTCGTCAGGTCGATACTCAGGTCACCATTTATGACGGGCAGACCGTGGTTCTCGGTGGCCTGATGCGCGAAGATGTTCAGAAGGTTCAGGACAAGACTCCCATTCTGGGTGATGCACCGCTGGTCGGCTCCCTGTTCCGAAGCTCCTCCAACCAGCGGATCAAGCGAAATCTCCTGATTTTCGTCACTGCCGGCCTACTCGATCCCGCGGGACAACCGCTGATCAAGGCCATAGAGAATGGGAAGGAAGTCCTCACCCCGGATGCCAAGGCCCTCACCTCCGAGGCTGTCCCCGGTGATCCCTCCACAGCCTCCAAGAGTTCTCGATGACACACCACATTTCCCGGCTCTGCATGCGTTCCAAAAACACGCTGACTCTGGCGCTTTTAACCTTTGCCTGTGCCTGGGCTTCTCTTGATCGTTTGCATTCCCAGACGCAGTCTTCCCAACTGGAAGCGGAGTCCGAGCGGGCGATCGTCCGAAGTCAGGAGGATCTACTAAGGGCCCGTTCCTTGATGAACACAGCCTTGGAGCGCCTGTCACGGAACAATCTCAAGGGTGCCTTTGAGTTGGCCAGCGAATCAATCGAACTCAGCCCCACAGGCGAGGCCGCTCGCAAGGAACGAGCTTCTCTTGTCGGAAATTATACCACGATCACCCTAGCCTATGCCCACAAGCTGATCTCGGATGGAGTCTTCACCGACTCGATCGCCGAGCAGAACGGCATCCTTAACACCAACGGAGTCCCCCTTTCGGCCGAAAGCGTTACCAAGTCAATTCTGGATCCCTCGGTCAACCCGGGAAATCGCCAGGCGATGCAGCTCCTCTCTGACCTTGAACAGCCCGGTGTCTTCAACAAGACGGTCACCCCGAAATTCGCCGCCCAGCGCGACGAAGTGGTCAAACTCCTAAAGGAGGCCGAGGGGTTGACCCAAAGCGGCAGGAATGACCAGGCCCTCAAGACCTATGAGGCAGTACTCACCATCGATCCTTACAACAGTGCCGCCAGAAAGGGAATGGAGTCGATCCACTCCTCCAACATGAAGTATGCGGATGAGGCCTATAACGAGACCAGGGCCAGAATGCTCTGGCAGGTAGAGAAGTCGTGGGAACGCCCACCCCGCAAGTCGAAGCAAGGACGCTCCACCGAGTCGGTCGGACGCCAACAGGACATCCGGGGAACAGACCAGATTGTTGCCAAACTTAACACCATCATCATCCCCAAGATCGACCTGAGCGACTCCCCGATCAGCGAGGCGGTCGAATACCTCAAGCAGAAGAGCCGGGATCAGGATCCAGCCAAGAAAGGGGTGAACATCTTTCTGAAACTGGGCCAAGCCCCCCCCACAACGTCAACGCAGGCAACAACACCGGGATCGGCGGCTCCCTCATCGCTTCCCTCAACCGGCTCATCCGCTACCCTCACAACACCAGAACCCCATGTCACGATCGCACTCTCAAACGTCCCTCTCTATGTGGCCCTCGACTACATCAGCAAGCTCTCCAACCTGAAACTCAAGATCGATCCCTATGCGGTCTCGATCGTTCCCCTCTCCGAACCCACCGACGTCATGGTCACGAGGGAGTATCAGGTGCCGCCTACCTTTATTCCTCCAAAGCCACTGGACTCTGCGGGATCCTTACCCCAACCAGGATCCGCTGGCATTCCCGACCCGAACAAGGCGCGTGTTGCGCAGAGGATGGATGCCAAGGATTATCTCTCCTCGCAGGGAGTCGAGTTCCCGCCAGGTGCCAGTGCGAACTACATCTCTGCGGGAAGCAAGTTGGTGGTGCGCAACACCCGGGATAACATCGACCTCATCGACAGTCTCGTAGATGCAGCCGTGGGTGTCTCTCCATCCCAGGTCGATATCCAGACCAAGTTCCTCGAGATCAACCAAAACAACCTTCAGGAACTTGGCTTTGACTGGCTGCTCGGCCCCTTCAGTGTGGGAGGGGGAGTCTATGGAACGGGCGGTGGCGCGCAAGGAGCCAATGCGGCATATCCATTCGGAAACCCAATGGCTGGAGGCGCCAGTATGAATTCAGTAGGAGGGACAAGTTTACGTTCCGGCAGTGAGGCGATCTCCGGTAATTCAATTGATGCCTTGATAACGGCCCAGAATGCAGGATTTTTCCAGGCAAATCCTCAATTAGCACGACAAGCCAATCAAGCTGCACCTGGAATCTTCAGTATCGCCGGTATCTTTTCAGAACCCCAATTTCAGTTGGTGATTCGGGCGCTTAACCAGAAAAAGGGTGTCGACCTGATGTCTGCACCGAAAGTCACAACCAAGAGCGGCGCAAAAGCAACGGTAAAGATCGTCAATGAATTCATCTACCCCAAGCAGTACGACCCCCCGACATTCAATCAAGCGCCACCACCAGCTGGCGGAACAGCCGTAGTAGACCCGTTAACAGTACCTCCTCCGACAGTCGTCCCCGCCTTTCCACGTGATTTCACGAAACAAGATCTGGGTGTTGTCCTTGAGGCCACACCTACGATCGGCCCAGATGGTTACACCATCGATATGGCTCTGAACCCAAGGGTGGTGGACTTTGATGGTTTCATTAACTACGGCTCAACAATTAATGGCGTTGGTTATAAAGTTGGACAGTTTAATATAGCAGGTCCGATATTTGTCACTGCTCTTGTACCAGAATCAACAACTCTCACCACCAACACGATCAACCAACCGGTTTTCTCTGTTCGTGAAGTGAATACTTTCGTGACCGTCTGGGATGGTCAGACGATCGCCTTGGGAGGACTGATCCGCGAGGATGTTCAGAAGATTCAGGACAAAGTCCCCTTCCTGGGGGATATGCCGCTGGCAGGACGCCTCTTCCGATCCGACGTGGATCAGAAGATCAAAAAGAATCTCGTGATCTTCGTGACACCCAGAATCCTGGATGCCGAGGGGCAACCGCGCCGGTCAGACGCCGAGGAACCGGAGATCGTAAAGCCCCTTGGATTGCCGCCTGATCTCCCCCAACCATCGATCTCCTCCCCTGCGGTTCGCGGCAAGTAGGTACTGCGGATACGAAAAACGGAATTGCCTTAGAAAGGCGTGATTCACGTCCCCATACACGAATGCCCTCGCTGGCCCTGACCGGTAACATCGGAAGCGGAAAAACGGCCGCCTTGGATCTCTTGGTTTCCCTGATTCAGGAAGCCGGCATCACGGCACTGCGATTCTCTGCGGATGAGGAGAACCGAACCCTCTTGGAAAAGGATCCGGAAGTCATGGATCTCATCAGATCTTCCTTGGGGGCCGATTGCTACACGTCGGATGGTCTTCCAAATCGGGAAACCATTTCACTCCGGATCTCCTCGGATCCTCAGGCACGGAACACCCTGGAGGGGATCCTGCATCCCCGGCTAGAAAGGATCTGGAAACCGCTTGCGGAAGCCCATCACCTTACAGACCAGTCGTTCTTTGTTGCAGAAATCCCGCTTCTCTACGAAAAAGGTCTCTCCAGTTTTTTTGACAAGGTTCTGGTGGTGGGATGCTCCGATTCCATCCGCAAGGAGAGGCTCCTGAAGAGCCGCTCGGTGAGTGCGGCAAAGGCCGACGAATGGCTGGCTCTTCAGCAACCCCAGAACGACAAGATTTCACAAGCCGACCACCTTCTTTGGAACGACGGAACCGTTGACACACTCTCGCGTCAGATCCGCCGATTCCTGAAAACATTCGACAAATCATGAGCAAAGAATCCGAAGAACATCCGGACGAAACCGCCGGAACCGCGACGGAAGACCCTTCACCGCAACTTCCCCCACCCGCACTTCCCGAGCCGCTTGATCTGGGAACACTCCACCGGTTGGGTCATCACGCGCTTCTAGCGATGGCGGAGGAGCGGAACCTCTCCGTCTACCGCGACTCCTCCAAGCATCATCTTGTGCTTGATATCGCCCGGGATCAGATCAAGCGGGGTGGGGTACTGAGCGCGGAGGGTATTCTGGAATTCGCCCCGGATGCCCCGATGATCCGGTGGCCCCTTTTCAACTTCCAACCCACCCCTTCGGATCTGACCCTACCCGTCCCTCTGCTACGCCAGTACGAACTTCGCCCCGGACTCCGCATTGCAGGGACCGTCGGCCTGCAATCGGAGCGCCGCCTCTGCTTCAAGGAAGTCACGGCCATCGAAGGGATTCCTTCCGGGGAATGGAAGACACCCTTGGAGTTCGACAAGCTCACCGCCATGTTCCCCAACAGGCGGATCTACCTGGAGCAGCCGGGCAAGGCGAATCCCACAGCCAGGGCGGTTGACCTGATCGCCCCGCTCGGCATGGGACAGAGGGGATTGATCGTGGCTCCCCCACGCGTGGGAAAAACCATGATGCTCAAGAGCCTTGCCCTGGCCATCAGGGCAAACCATCCCGATGTCCACCTCATGCTCCTGCTTGTGGATGAGCGCCCCGAGGAAGTCACCGACCTGCGCCGATCGCTCGACTGCGACATCTTCAGCTCCACCTTTGACGAACCGACCTCCCGCCATGTCCAAGTCTCGGAAATGGTCTCGGAGCGGGCCAAGCGTCTTGTCGAATTGAAAAAGGATGTCGTTATTCTGGTCGACAGCATCACCCGTCTCTCGCGCGGCTATAATAACAACGTGAAGGGCAAAGGACGCACCATGAGCGGCGGGGTCGACTCGGCGGCACTGGCCCGACCCAAGAAATTCTTCGGCTCGGCGCGCAATGTCGAGGAGGGAGGGAGCCTGACCATCCTCGCCACGGCCCTGGTCGAGACCCACAGCCGCATGGATGACCTGATCTTCGAGGAATACAAGGGGACGGGGAACATGGAGATCTACCTCGACCGCTCGATCATGGAGCAGCGCATCTTCCCCGCCATCCACATCACCAAGTCGGGAACGCGACGTGAGGAACTCCTCTACCATCCCGACGAATACGACCGGATCCTGCAACTCCGGAAACAGCTGATGGAAATCCCCGCCGCCGAGGGGATGCAGATTCTGGGCCTCAACCTGGAGACGACGAAGACAAATGCCGAGTTGCTCCTGGCTGGATTGAAGGGCCTGTAGTCTCGGAAGGTGGGGAAGTTTAGAAAGTTTCCCCCTTTCTCATCACTCCTGAGGGATTGGTGGAGGGATCCCGGGAAGAGGCCTCACCAAACCAAGCTTCCGGTAGGTCAGGCAGATCACGAATCCCGCGATCGCGCCGCCGAGATGCGCCATATGGCCGATTCCGGGTTCTATCCCGAAGACCCGGAAGAGAATGGAGACTCCGACGATCAGCCACCCCAGCGTCGCAGCCTTCATCCTCACGGGAATGACAAAGAAGATCAGGGCGGTGATCTCGAGTCTCGGCAGGAGCGTTGCAAATCCCACCAGCAGGGCGCAGACCGCGCCGGAAGCCCCCACCAAATCCACGCTCTCAGGGCTCGAAAGGGTCTGGAGCAACCCTCCGGCAACAATGCCCCCGAAGTAGAGGCCCAGGTAACGCCATCCCCCCAGGAGCTCTTCAAGCAGCGGGCCGGTGAACCAAAGCGCGACCATGTTGACGATCAGGTGAAACAGATTGCCGTGAAGGAATCCATGAGTCACGAGCTGCCACCATCCTCCCTCGCTGAAACCCTCCCGGCTCAGCGCCATTACCGGAAAGAGGGAGCTGTCGAAAAAGATCCGGAAAATCTCCTCGATGAGGAAAAACGCGAGATTGATCCCGAAAAGGATCAGCGTGACCGGTGACTGGCGCAGCCGTTCCATGGAGTGTCCCCTGAATCCTAGCAGGAATCTCCCACGGGGGAGGCAATCACGGGGAGGGCGCCCATCTCCACCCGTAGCGAGAGCGGCAGATACCCCGCCATCTCGCCGTCGAGTTCGTAGGGGACGGGGCTTTCGGAATGAAGGGAGAGGGAGGATGTCTGAAAATACTCCACATCTCCAAGTTGGGCATGCTGACCGATGAGGATCGCGTGCATGTAGCGGAGGAGATCCCAGGGGCTCTGGTTCCGGAAGACCAGGACATCGATCAGACCATCGCAGGGAGATCCCTTGCGGAACATCCGGAAAGGACCGCCGTAGAAGCGCCCGTTTCCAATCAGCACGAAGGAGCCGCTTCTCACCGGCCCCTCCGCGCTCTCGATCGTCACCGGAGGCGGTTTCTCCCCCGCCACCTGGGCCAGTGAGAGCAGGTAACTCAACGGGCCCAATGCCTTCTTCGACTCCCGCGTGGTGCGGCGGACCACTTCGGCATCAAGGCCGACACCGGCGAGCTGGACAAAGCAACGTGTTCCCGACTCCGAGGTGCAGATCGGAAGATCCAGATGACGGATCCCGCCCTGTTGGATAATCCCCCATGCTTTCTCCAGGGAATTGAGGGGGATGCCGAGTTCCACGGCAAAGACATTCATCGTCCCGACAGGCAGGACTCCAAGCCGGACCCCCGGCTTTCCGGCGGCCACGATCCCGTTGACCACCTCGTTGATCGTTCCATCCCCCCCGGCCGCCACGATGGTCGTGAATCCCTCCCGGACCGCCTCTGTAGCGATCCTCTCCGCATCGCCGGGCATCCCGGTCAGACGGATCTCGGCTTCCCTGCAGACCGCACGGAGTCGCTCGGGGAGACGCCCTGCCTTCTCGCTGTGAGCGGCGGGATTAAGAATGATCAGGGGATTCTTCACACTTCACAATTACGTCAGGACTTCTAACTTGTTCGGGTGCGACCGATTGCCAAGCCCATTCTCACCATAGCGGCCATTCTGATCGCCGGAGTTCTCTCGGCATGCCTGATCCTGAACGCTTACCTCGCCCTTCCGGCGACCCGGAACCAGATTGAAAGCGGGATCGGTGACAGTCTGGGCATGCCCGTGACCATTGGCTCCATCTTCGCCCTTCCCTGGCCCGTGGGATCGATCAGGATCGGCAATATCAAGGGAGGAGCAGGAGATCCGCGGGGATTTTCGGCGCCTGCGATCATCCTTCGTCCTGACTTCACGGAACTCCTGCATGGCCGGATCGTGGCCTCCGCGGTCGAGTTGAAAAAACCCTCACTTCGGCTCTCGACGCGCCAACCCATTGCCGCGATGACCACATCTTCCGCTGCCACGCCCGGGAATTTCGGAGGAAGCTTCACCACTCCATCAACTCCCCGTGAGATCAAGCCCCCCACTCCTGCCATCGCCCCCCCGGCCACGGAAAGTGCGCCTGCCCAAAACGCTCTTTCGGGTGCTGCCGCCCCGGCGGGGGAGACTCCCCCTTCCCTCCCCCTCAAGAGCATTAGGATCGAGGGTGGAGATTTCAGCTACATCGATGACAAGGGAAGCCCGATCCTGACACTCAAGGGACTCACCATGCGCGGAGCGATGAATGGTGAAAGCTGGAAGGGCAGTCTGAACGCCCCCTCGATCGTGATAGGATCCTCCCTGATCTTCAGGAATCTCCATGCCGGACTCACGGGACCTGCCAACCTCTCCTCGCTTGATCTTTCACCCTGCACGGCATCCTTCGGCGGTGGGATCCTTTCCGGAACAGCATCCCTGACCTCGCTTCGCCAGTCCCCCTCGTTTTCCCTCATACTCCATCTGAGCGATGGTCGACTGGAAAAGCTTCTCTCCGATGCCTCGCTTGGAACCTCCTCGGCACAGGGAAAGATCACGGGAGATCTGCGGTTGTCTGGGACGGCCGGCAAGGGATCGACGATGAACGGAGATGGCAACCTGCTCTGCAAGGAAGTCACCGTGGAGCCCGTCTCATTCCTCAAGCAGATCGGCCAGTTCCTCAACATCGAGGAACTGAAACTTCTCCGTCTTTCCGAGGGGAAGTGCCTCTTCCGTGTTGATCAGGGGCGCTTCGTGGTCGATGACCTCTTCCTTCGCTCGGAAAACCTGATCCTCGCCGCCAAGGGCCCGGTCGACTCCACTGGCCAGCTCAACCTTGAGTCCCGCCTCCTCTTCAATCAAAACCTCACCCGCCGACTGGGTGGACTCTTGGGCAACAAACTCACGCCCGCACCCGAACAGGGCTACACGCAGATCGCGTTCCGTGTCTCCGGGCCGGCCATGAATCCCAGGACTGACCTTCTCGAACGCCTCACCGGCATCAGGATCGGAGGCGATCTCGGCGGACTCGTGGGACTGATCCAGGGTCTCTTCGGCGCGCCCAAGCCGCAGACTCCCGCGACACCGCCACCCCCACCTCCGGCGCAACCCCCTCGGCCCACTCCCTGATTCCACGATGCGCGTGATAGCCGGATCAGCCGGTGGCCTCACCCTGCAGGCCCCGGGCAAGGGGACCCGCCCCACCATGGATCGGGTCCGCGGGGCGATCTTCTCCTCACTCGGCGAGCGGGTTCCGGATGCCCGCGTGCTCGATCTCTACGCGGGAAGCGGAGCCCTCGGCATCGAGGCTCTCAGCAGGGGAGCCGCTTCTGCCACCTTCGTGGAACTCCACGGCCCCACCGCCGGCTTGATCCGGAGAAACCTCCAGACCACGCGCCTCGACCGGCAGGGGGCAAGCGTCCAGCAGATGGATGCGATGCGCTTTCTGAAACTCTATGCCCCTCCCGGGAGTTTCGATCTCGTCTTTGCCGATCCTCCCTATCTAAACGATACACGCCCTTCCGCCGGTGAGCCGCCGAACCATGCAGACCAAGTGCTGACCCAACCGAATCTCCCTGCCGCTCTTGGCGAGGAGGGCCTCCTCATCCTGGAGTGCGAACGCCGGCAACCCCTTCCATCCCTCGCCTTCTGGGAGATTCTTTCGGACCGATCCTACGGTGAGTCACGCATCCTGATCCTGAGGAGATCCTCATGAAACGGATCACCCTCTTCCTCTACAATCTGCTCTTTGTCCCGATCCTGTTGATCCTGCTTCCCGGATACCTCATGCGGATCAGGAAGCGTGGCGGCTACGGCAACAAGGCGCTTCAGCGCTTCGGCATCCTTGATGCCTCCACATTGGCGCGCATCGGCACGGGGAGGATCTGGCTCCATGCCGTGAGTGTCGGCGAAGTCGGGATCGCCCTGAAATTCGCGCGGGAATACCGCCGTCGGAACCCCGCGGCACGCTTCCTCCTCAGCACGACCACCTCCACGGGGCTCGCCATTGTTGAAAAATCCGCCTCCGAGTGGCTGGAACCCATCGCCAACCCCGTCGACTTCCCTGTTATCACCTCCCGTCTTGTCCGTCGTCTCAAACCCTCGGCCCTTCTCATGGTCGAGGCGGATCTCTGGCCGAACCGGATCGCCGCCTGCAAAGCACAGGAGATCCCCGTTGCCCTGCTCAATGCACGCCTATCCCCGCGCTCGGAAAAACGATTCCGGATGGTGCGACCCTTCACGACCCCTTTCTTTAACCAGCTCAACCTGATCACGCTGACCGATGCGGGGGATGTGTCGCGATGGATCTCTCTCGGAGTCGACGAGGGGCTCCTCCATCTCACGGGCAACATCAAGCATGACGCCCCGATCTCAGCGGGAACCATCCCTGAAAGTGATCCGAGTGATCCGATACTCCTTGCTGCCAGCACCCACTCGGGTGAAGAGAGGGAGATCGCCGCCGCCTGGCTGACACTCAGGAAGGATTTCCCAAGGCTACGACTCCTCATCGCGCCCCGCCATGCAGAGCGCCGCAGTGAGGTCCGGACGGCTTTGGAAAGCATCGGGATCTCCTGCCGCCTGCGCTCCGAAGGAGCAGAACTCTCAGACGTGCCTCTTCTGCTGGATACCACCGGAGAACTCAGCCGTTGGTATCCCAAGGCCACCGTGGTCTTTGTTGGGAAAAGTCTTCCCCTCTCCGTCAATCACGGTGGCCAAAACATGATCGAGCCGCTGCAGGCAGGCGCTCCCGTCCTCTTCGGCCCCCACACCGGCAACTTCGAACCGCTCGCCACACACCTCTGCGAGGCGGGCGCCGCCATCCGTGTGAACGATCACCGGCAGATCGTCGACGCCGTCCTCTCACTGCTCGGCAACGACGTAAAACGCTCTTCCATGATCACAGCGGCAACCGGCGTTCTTCAACCCCACCAAGGCGCCACGGAACGCAACTGCGACCTTCTCGAAGGACTGCTGGGTGGATCACCCCTTCATCCTTCATAATTCATCTTTCATACTTTCGCACTCCCCTACTCCTCGCTTTCTTCCCAGAAAAGCCGTGCGGCGCGGCTCCAGTCACGCTCGGCGACGCGGGCCCGGGAGGCCACTCCCATGCTCTGACGGAGAGGGGCATCCTCCACCAGTTGCCTGATCGCAGCAGTCAGCGCATCCAGATCGAGCCCCTTCGTGATGCGGCCGTCAGTCCCATCCTCGACAAGATCCTTTGGACCTCCCACATCGGAGACGATCACAGGAAGGCCGCTCGCCTGGGCCTCGATGACGACGTTTCCGAAGGTGTCGGTCGTGCTGGGAAAGACGAAGAGATCGGCCGAGGCATATGCTGCGGCAAGCTCCTCCTTGTGGAGGCTTCCGGTGTAGATTCCCTCGGGCAGAAGCTCCTTCATCATCTCGGCATAAGGGCCATCCCCCACGATCAGGGGTCGCACTTTGACGCCGGCGGCCAGCAGGCGGCGGCAGGCCGCCGCAAAGAGATCGAGATTCTTCTCGCGGGAGACGCGCCCGACATAGATCGCCCCGACCTCGCCCTCAAGCAGGCCGCGCTTCTTCCAGAAATCGACCTGCTTCTTCTCCGGATGGAAAAGCCCCGTATCGAGACCACGGGGAAGGATCTTGATCTTCTCGGGAGCGATCCCACGCTCCACCCAGCACTCCCGGTAGTGCTCGGAGTTCACATAGAACGTGTCGAGCTGGGCATAGAACCAATGCATGAAGTTCCAGGTCAGCGATTCCATCAGCCCGTCCTCCGTGAGGATGCGGACATACTCCGGGAAGTCGGTGTGGTAGATGCCGGCCGTGGGCAGGCCCAGAACCTTCGCGGCGGCAAGGGCGGCAAGCCCGACCGGACCAGGGGTGCTGATGATGACCTCGGTGAATCCCCCGGTCTGCAGATGATCAATGATCTGGAGGAGCGGTGGGAAGCTGAGCTTCTGCAGTTCGTATTCGGGCAACTCGAATTCCCCGATCGGCGGGAAATTCTTGAGTGGAATCCCGGGCACGGAGACCTCCTTGCGCGAGACCATGACCTCGACGGAACGGCCATTGGCGGCAAGGGCTCCGCTCATCCGCTGGATCGTGGTGGAGACACCGTTCAAATCGTCGAGCGTGTCGGTGAACCAAGCACGGCGGGAATTGCGGAGCTCCGGGGGAAGCTCTCCCCGGAGCAGCATCGCCGCGTCGCGAAGCCGTGAACGCGGCGGCATGCGGAAGGCGTAGAGATAGGGACTCAGCATCGCCACGAGCGGCACCACCGGTCCGACCATCTGGATGCTCTCGAGGAATCGTCCCTCCAGAAGCTGCTGGAGGAACTGCATCGTGAGCCTGTAAGCGAGGCGGCTCGCCATCATGTTGGCCATCAGGAAGGCGCGGCGGCTCGGATCCTCGATCCCTTCCAGCTCCTGATTCAGCTCGGCCCGCATCGCAGGTTCGTTCAGCGCCCCGGAGAGTTCCTTCCAGAGGGAGCGGGGGCCGGGATTGGCGAGTTCGAAGATCTTCCCGCTAGCGATCCCCTGTGCCAGGAAAGCGAATTTTTCCCCGGCGGTGAAGACCGTGGGATCCTTCCCCTCCATGAACCGGGCAAAGGCCTTCTCCACGAGGCGGATCGTCGGCGAGGCGGAGTGCCCGGCCAGGCGCTCCTTGGCATGGGAAAAGGCGACCTGATACGTGTCGAGCGCGGCACGGAGCGGCGTTCCGGAGGATCCCCGCGCCTCGCAGCGCCCCTCCTTGAGATGATTCAGAAATGCCGTGATATCGCGTGCCTCGGGCGTCTCCGTGAAGGCACCGCCTTGGATCGTTCCGCCATGGTCGTCCGACCCTCCGAACCAGACCTTTTTCCAGGGTTCGTAATGGGTGGGCTGCAGTCCGGTGAGTGAGCTGAAGCGCTCGATATCCGCAGGAGTGAGATCAAAGAGATGCCTCGTCACCGTGGAGAGGAGGCCGATGGCCCGCCCGTTGATCCCCTCGAAATGCCGGAAGAGCAGGGCCAGACGCATCAGATGGACGGGCCGGAGCTTGTCGGCCAGACCCTGCAGGGGCATGGCAACCCCGTGGACGATTCCCGACTGCACGAGGTACTGCTGGAGTTCGTAAATATTGGTGCGCAGTTGACCGATCTCCCGATGCTGGAGCTCCGTGATACCCCAGACCAGAAGGGAGATCCGCACCCCGTCCTCGGGGAACGTCGCCGTCACCGACTCGCTCAGGAAAGTTCCCGGCTGATCGGCGATCTCAAGGCATCCGTCGATCGTGTCATCGTCGGTGAAGGTGATGAAATCCATCCCGGCGCGACGCAACTTCTCGAGGAGTTCCTTCGGGTCGGAAACGCTGGCAGGTACTTCCAGGCGCCGGAGCAACCACTCGGGGGATCGGCGGCTGTGGCGAGTGTGGAGATGAAGATCGGCGCGTGACATGGGATCGGCGAATCACCCGTTCATGCACTCCCGGGAGGCATCAGGAAAGGCAAAAGGGAAGATATCATGAATCATCACGGGGACAACATTTGCTCCTTCACACTTCATAATCCCAGAGTTTGCATAGGGAACCTGAAGAGCAAAAGAGAAGGAGTTAAAAAAGTTAGAACGTTGAAGCGTTATAAAGTGGATAGAAACAGCCCTGATATGAAAATCAAGATGGCGGATTCAGAGAACCCGGCGCATCAGCACGGGCCGAAGAGTCAAATCAAAGTTCCCAATTCAGTCCCTTCTAACCCTTTTAACTCTTCAACATTTAACTCCCTGAGGCCACATCATCAGGGTGAACCATCCACATCACCCTTTTGCCAAATCCGGGATAATTCATCATTCATCATTCATCATTCATCCTTTCTCATCCCCCTCACCCACTCCCCGTAGGTCGTCACTTGGCGCTCGGCGGCCGCCTTCCCGATACAGTCCATCGCATGTCGGCGGATCGCCTCATGCTCCCAGTCGGGAGGGTGAAGGCCGACCCGGAGCAGGGGGGAATTCCTGAGCGCGTGAAAAAGCAACTCGTTCCAAAGCAGACTCATCCCGCGGCGCCATGGTGCGCGGATGCTGTAGACCATGCTTCGGGCTTGGTACCGATGACCTCCCGCGCAATCGATCACCTCACCGATCCTTGTTGTGTACCCGAATCCCTCACCGCGCACCGCCTCTTCGGCCTCCGCGCCGAGTAACCAGGCCGGAGCGATGAAGCCGGTGAAGGGGACCCCGCAGTTGCCGAGGGATTCCTTTCCCTTGCGGAGCAAGCCGGTGGCCTCCTCACGGGTAAGATCGAAGAATTCCCCCTCCCCGGCCGTGTAGGAGCGGGTGATCAGGCGGGTTGCCATCCCCTCCCCCTCCTTGGAAGGACGCAGGTGATAATAGCCATGCAGGACCGCCTCGTGACCGCGGGCCACCGCCCCCCCGAGCATCTCCACGAACGCGGGATCGGCATCGATCCGCCCCTTGTGATGGTGGTTGGGAATCACCAGAAGCGAGGTCACAGGCACCCCCACACTCTCCAGATCTTCCAGCATCCGCTCCACAGTTGCACGGGTGACGGTGGAGAGATCGTGGATCGAGACAACCAGCGACGGAGGGAGCTCCCGGGGCGAGCTTCCCCCCCCTTCCGGGAATCCTTCGACAGAGAGACTTGGTGGTGCAGTTTGCATTGGCCGCAAGGTGTGTTATCTGGTGTAGTCTGTAGATTCCACCAATGCCAGACGAGACACCCGATTCTAACAACTCCGCCCCCAACCCACCGAATCCTTCGCGACCTCCCGGTGGCCAGGAACCGCAGTTCAACTGGCGGGGTCTTCTTCTTTTCGCCATCGCCTTTGCCCTGATCGGCGGAGCCTTTCTCTTCAGGGGCAACACCATCGCGGCCACCGACGAGATCACGCTCTCCAAGTTCGAGTCCCTTCTGAAGGACGGGAAGATCATCTCCACCGCGGAGAAGCCGCTTGATCTGGTCATCGAGGAAGGGCGCAACACCCAGTATCTCTCGGGATACTACCGCAAGAAGGCCGCCGCCCCCGCCACCGAAGAGATCCCGACACCGTTCAAGACCTCCGTCTACATGCCCTTCAACGGCACCACGCTTGAGAAGCAGCTTGCCGCCGCCGGCATCACGCCGAACGTCCGCCCGGAGTCGAACATCCTCGCCTCCACGATCCTGAACATCCTCCCGATCATTCTCTTCCTGGTGGTCCTCTACTTCTTCTTCCGCTCCCAGATCAAGATGGCCGGACGCGGTGCCATGAACTTCGGCAAGAGCAAGGCCAAGATGCTCGCCCGCGAGAAGAACAAGATCACCTTCAAGGATGTCGCCGGCGTCGAGGAGGCCAAGGAGGAGGTGACCGAGCTCGTCGAGTTCCTCAAGGACCCGAGGAAATTCCAGAAACTCGGCGGCCGCATCCCCAAGGGCATCCTCATGGTCGGGTCACCCGGAACGGGAAAGACCCTGCTGGCACGCGCCATCGCCGGTGAGGCGGACGTCCCCTTCTTCAACATTAGCGGCTCCGACTTCGTCGAGATGTTCGTCGGTGTCGGCGCCTCACGCGTCCGCGACATGTTCGAGCAAGGCCGCAAGAACGCCCCCTGCCTCATCTTCATCGACGAGATCGACGCCGTCGGCCGTCATCGTGGTCACGGTGTGGGCGGCGGACATGATGAGCGCGAACAGACCCTCAACCAACTGCTTGTCGAGATGGACGGCTTCGATGCCCAGGACGGCGTCATCATCATCGCCGCGACCAACCGCCCCGATGTCCTCGACCCCGCCCTGCTACGCCCGGGCCGCTTCGACCGCCAGGTCACCGTCTCCCTTCCCGACGTGAAGGGCCGCGAGGAGATCCTCCGGGTCCATGCCAGGAAAGTGAAGCTCTCCGAGTCGGTCGACTTGAGCCTCATCGCCCGCGGCACCCCCGGATACTCCGGCGCCGAGCTTGCCAACGTCCTCAATGAAGCAGCCCTGATGGCCGCCCGCAAGGGACAGAAGGCGATCGAGCACGCCGACCTCGAGGAGGCCCGCGACAAGGTCCGCTGGGGCAAGGAGCGCCGCAGCATGGCCATGAGCGAACGGGAGAAGATCTCGACCGCCTGGCACGAGGCCGGACACGCCCTGCTCAACGTGGTCATCGACCACACCCACCCGCTCCACAAGGTGACCATCATCCCGCGCGGCCAGTACCTCGGCGCCACCATGTACCTGCCCGAGGGGGACAAGTACGCCACCCAGCGCAAGGAGGCCCTTGCCAGCCTCGTCATGACCATGGGAGGCCGCATCGCCGAGGAGATGTTCACCGGCGACGTCTCCAACGGAGCCTCGGGTGACATCGCCCAGGCCACCAAGCTCGCGCGCCGCATGGTCTGCGAGTGGGGCATGAGCAGCCTCGGCATGATCCGCTTCAGCGAGGAGAACGAATATGTCTTCCTTGGCCGCGACGCCTCCCGTGCCCGCGAATACAGCGAATCGACCGCCCAGCAGATCGACTCCGAGGTGAAGAGGCTGATCGACGACGCTTACCGTCAGGCGACCGAGATCCTGGAGGCCAAGAAGGACAAGGTGGAGCTCATCGCCAAGGCACTCCTCGAGTTCGAAACCCTCGAGGGATCGCAGATCGAGGATCTGATCAATCTCGGATACATGCGTAACCCGCCCGTGATTGCCCAAAAGCCGCCTCCGCTTCCTCCCCCGCCGAGCGACGCCCCATCCGCCGAAGTCAGCAAGCCGAGCGAGCCCGACTTCCCGGCCGGAGGCCTCGCCGCTCCGGTTCCCGCATAATCCCGGACGAATCAGCGGTTTCCTAGGGCCTGTTAAGACTAAAAGGCAGGTGGCGGTGCCAGGAGTTTTGTTGTCAAGCGAGGCGCATAAGAGAGGCAATACCCTTGCGGTCTTGACTCTCTTGGGCAACGAAGCATGGCGGCAAAAGAACGGCACCCTAAAGGCGAGGATTGCTGAGGCGCAGGGCCAGCGTTGCTCTTTCGGTCGTGTAGTGCTGTGACTACACTCCCTCTTTCACGCCTTGTCCTGCACCTCATCTCCTCCTCGCGCCATCCCGCCATTTTAATCTTAACAGGCCCTAAAAGACGGCTGGTTCTCCCTCGCGCAGGATCCTGATCTTCTCATCCAGCCCGAGTGAGCGGGCGTGGCCGAGCAGGCGGTCTGGCGGCTCCTCCAACGGCTCGAAGCCGAGCCTGAAGGTGCCGTAATGCATCGGGATCATGAGACCCGCTCCGAGATCCTGGAAGGCACGGAGGGCTTCCTCCGGATTCATATGGACATCGCGTCCCGTAGGGGCGTCGTAGGCGCCGATCGGGAGCAGGGCGATGTCGATGGCGCTGCGCCGCCCGATTTCCGTGAACCCCTCGAACCAGGCACTGTCACCGCAGTGGTAGATGGTGCGCCCCTCATACTCGATGAGGAAGCCGCCGAATCCCCGGTGCCTGTCATGGAGCACCCTTGCACCCCAGTGCTGGGCGGGAGTCAGCGTGATCTTGAGCGAACCGAGTTCCATGCTCTCCCATCGTTGGAGTTCATGCACCCGGTTGAATCCAAGCCCATGGACCAGATTGCCGACATTCTCAGGGACGACGATCGGTTGGTCGGAGGCCACGGCCTTGAGCGATTTCTTGTCGAGATGGTCGAAGTGGGCGTGGCTCACCAGCACGAGATCGATTGCCGGGAGTTCGTGGATCGCTAGTCCCGGTTCCTTGAGGCGCTTGATCACCTTCAGCCACTTGGCCCAGTTCGGATCGATCAGGACAGCGTGTTCCGGGGTCTGGATCAGGAAGGAGGCATGGCCGATCCATGTGATGCCCACCTGCCCTGACTGGAGATCCGGAAGGCCGGGGCGGGAGGTGACCTCCTCGCGTGGGGAGAACATCGAGGGGATGATCACCTCGGTCAGGAAATTACGGCGATGCCACCCCTCCCCCATCTTCATGGAGACATGGTGCTCGGGGCGCGGTTTTCTGGAGACTTTGGCCGCCTCGGTGACCTTGGCGGCCTGCTTCCTGATTCCCTCGCTTCCTTTCTTGATAAGTTTTTTGACCATGTTTGTTGCCGGTCTGCTAATGAAATGGTGAATGATTCAGGCCGAAAAGCAACGGTTGCGTGCACACCTGCGGTCCCTGCCCCCACCTTCCCCGGAGGGAGCGACGGAACTGCACGCCGTGATTGCGGAGCTCGCGGAATGGCAAACCGCCTCTTCGGTCCTGCTCTACGCGCCGCTTCACGGCGAACCCGACCCGACCGGAATCCTTGCCCAACACGGGCACAAGTCCTTCCTCTTCCCGAGGATTTCCGGGGATTTCCTGGAGCTCTTCCGCTGGTCGCCGGGAAGCGACTGGATCGTCGGACCATTCGGGGTGCGCGAACCCGATCCCGGAACATGGGAACGGGTGGAGCCCGGGAATGTCGATCTGGCACTCATTCCGGGGCTCGCCTTCGACACCTCCGGTCGCAGACTGGGACGCGGCCGGGGCTACTACGACCGCCTGCTGGGGGATCGCGGATTTCGTGCCATCAAGGCGGGATTGTGCCCGGAAGATCGGTTGCTGACCGAGATCCCCATCGAGCCCCATGACGTCCTCATGGACCTGATCATCACCGGGCAAAGGGTCATCAGGCCGTCGAGCAGGTTGGACAACCCCGCCCAAAGCGGGTAGTTCCTAGGTCAGCATGTCACTCGGCGACTCCCCTACCCCCTTCCAGCGCAAGATCTGCTGGGCCGGCCTCACGTCACTCGCTGCCCTGGCCGTCGTTTCGGCCATCCTGGTTGCGGGATGGAGCGTCGTCTCACTCTGCGCCTACCTGAAGCCTGTCCTGACGCCGATCGCTATTGCGGCCGTTCTCGCCTATCTGCTCACTCCGGTGGTCGGCCTGCTCTGCCGATGGAAGCTCCCAAGAACCTGGGCGGTCGTCGTCGTTTTTGTACTCTTCTCGGCTGGGCTTGCCCTGATCGGCATTACCGTGGGGCCGGCGCTGGCACATCAGGGAAGCATCTTTGCCTCCAAGATCCCCTCCTACAGCCAGAAGATCACCGCACTCGCCAAGGGTTCCGCCGGGGAAATCCAGCGTCTCTCCGACCTGAAGGCTCAGACCACCGTCTCCCGATCCCTGCTGGAGGACCTCTCCCCGGAAAACCTGAAACTTCATGCCATCGGGTATGCCAACGACACCCTCGATTGGGCACAGAAAGAACTCCCCTCCATCGCCACCGCGGCGGGAACCTTCCTGCAGAAAAGCATCGGCGGGGTCTTCGGCGTGCTCGGATTCCTGCTCAGCCTGATCCTGGTTCCCGTCTTTCTCTTTTTCTTCCTTCTCGAGTCCCCCTCGATCGGGAGCCACTGGAGCCGCTATCTCCCACTGCGCGCCTCCCCACTCAAGGAGGAGATCGTCTCCCTCCTCAACGAGATCAACACCTACCTGATCCATTTCTTCCGCGGCCAATTGCTGGTCAGCCTGATTGACGGTGCCGTTGTCGGCATCAGTCTCTTTGTCTTCCTGCGCCTCGACTTCTCCTTCCTCATCGGACTGATGGTGGGGATACTCTGCCTCATCCCTTACCTCGGTATGGCGCTCTGCCTGATCCCCGCGATGCTGATCGCCGTCGCGCAATACGGGGATGTCATCCACCCTCTCTGGGTTCTGCTCATCTTCACCCTGGCCCACAACCTCGACGGGATCTTCATCTCGCCGAAGGTGATCGGCGAGTCAGTCGGCCTGCACCCGATGACCGTCATCATTTCCGTCTTTGCCTGGACCATCATCCTGGGAGGCCTGCTCGGAGCCCTTCTGGCGGTTCCCCTCACCGCGACCATCAAGGTTGTCCTGCGCCGCTACTTCTGGGATCGCCCCGTCCCTCAGCCAGTCCAGCAGACCCTCAAGATTGAGGAATCCATCGAGAAGAAGACCGTCGCAGTGGAACTGCCGCTCTGATTGCAGGGCAATCAAAGACTGAAGCGGTTTAGACTGAAGGCTTTTAGGAAACGGACAATTCCTCAGCCCCTTCAGTCTTCAGCCTAGAGCGTTTTCGGTTTTTTCTGACGCTCTGGAAATGAATGCGATGAGGGAATGAATGTGGAACTCAGCCGTAACGGCTGCGAAGCAACGGCCGGGCTGGCAAACTCAGGAAAATGAGGTTTGAGAAGCGTGTGACTGCTATGAAAGAACCGGAACTCCTTGCTCCATACTCCTAAACAGACAGTCTCTGTATTGAGATCGTCTACCTCCTTTGCATGCTTTCCTACCGCTTGAGGGTTTGGTTCTGCATTTCCATTCCTGAGTTCCTGAGTTTCATATTAAACATGCAGTCTCTCCCTGGGCGACAGATTGAACAGAATATGCTCTAATCCCCCAGCCCCCGCCTTCAGCCCAAGGCTGAAAGCTTCTCCCAGAGCTCTTTCTGTTCGGGAGTGACCGACTCGGGAATGGCGATCTCCACGACGGCGTAGAAGTCGCCGCGACCTCCCCCCTTACCCGGGAGCCCTCGACCGGGTATCCGGAACTGCCGGCCATTCCGGGTTCCGGCAGGGATCTTGAGCTTGGCACGGCCGTCGGGCGTCGGGATCGTGAGTTCCCCGCCAAGGACGGCCTGCCACGCCGGAACATCGGCTTCATGGTAGATATCGGTCCCCTCGAACCGGTAATCGGGGTGCTGCTGAAGCTTCACGCGCAGGTAGAGATCACCGGCCTCGCCCCGGGCGCCACCCGATCCTCCCTGACCGGCGAGACGGATCCGCTGTCCCTCCCTGACCCCCTTGGGGATCTTCACGGTGTAGGTCTGGACTTCAGGCGAGTTCCCCTTACGGAAGGAAATCTGACGGGTCGCCCCATTGAGTACCTCGTCGAGGGTGACCAGAATATCGGCCTCCACGTCACGACCACGCTGGGGAGTCTCCTCGAAGTCGACGCCGCCCCCGTAGCCGCGGCCACGACGGGTTCCGAAAAACTGCTCGAAGAAATCGCTGTATCCCGTTCCACCAAAGTGGAACTCCGAGGCATCGCCCCCTCCCCCGCCAAAGCCTCCGAATCCGCCGAACCCACCTCCGCCTCCGCCACCTCCACCACCTCCGGGAGCCCCCTGAAAACCGTTGCCGGCATGCTGCCAATTGGAGCCATACTCGTCGTATTTCTTACGCTTCTCGGGATCGCTCAGGACCTCGTAGGCCTCGTTGATCTCCTTGAACTTCTCCTCGGCGGCCTTCTTGTCCTTGGCCAGATCGGGATGGTGCTTCCGGGCAAGCTTGCGGAAGGAGCTCTTGATGTCATCGGCGGAGGCTGACTTGGGGACTCCGAGCGTCTCGTAATAATCGCGGAACTGGGCGGCCATAGGTGTCTCTCTCTTCTAATGCTGAGCGCCCCTTCTGACAACACCCTCTTGGGAGCGGCCCCCGATTGCCCTTACCCGATGCTGGAGAAAGCGCGCGGCAAGGATTTATCCAAAAGATGCATTAGCTGAAGAAGTTAAAGAGGTTAGAACGTTGAAAAGTTACAATGTGAACTGAGGGGATTATTGATGACGGTACCCTGCTCAACAAGAGTGCGGCTTTCGTGACGAGGGTTTCAGGGCGAATGGTTCAGTGCCTTTTCACCTTTTCACCTTTTAACATTTCAACTTTTTAACTCGATCACCTCTCACCATGAGGGTGAACACTCCCAACCAGTTGTCTCGTACCCATTGCACATTTCGGCTTAAAATCCCCCTCCCATGTCCAAGGGATACATCCATACCTTCACCCCGGAGGAACAGCAGCGACTGATCCATCAGGCCGAGCATCTCATCCCGTGGATTCACAACCGGATCGATTACTCCGCATGCGCTCACGTTCTGGAAGTCGGTTGCGGTGTCGGCGCCCAGCTACGGATCCTGGCAAGGCGCTTCCCCGGGACACGGTTCACGGGCGTTGATTACTCCCCCGAGCAGATCGACCAGGCACGGATCCTGCTGGCCGACGAACTGGCTTCGGGTCAGGTCACCCTGCTCGAGGGATCGGCCTATGATTTGCCGTTTGAGGCCGACAGCTTCGACGGTGCCTTTCTCTGCTGGGTGATGGAGCATCTTGCCGATCCTGCCCATGCCATGCGGGAACTTGCGCGCGTGCTGAAGCCGGGAGGCATTCTCCACGACACCGAGGTCTTCAACACCGGCGTCCATGCCGATCCCCCGAGAGCCGCCCTCATGGAATACTGGCAGCACTTCAATGATCTCCAGCGCGACTTCGGAGGGCACCCCGACATCGGGATCCGCCTCGCCAATCTGGCCCTGGAGGCCGGTCTCACGGAAGTCACACAGACAGAGATCTCGCCCCATGCCGACAAGCGGCTGACCCCGGAGGAACGGATCGCCATGGTCCGCTATTTTCAGGCCATCTTCGCCAGCGGAATCCCGGAACTTCTGGCCCGGGAAAGGATACCCAAGGAACTGGCCGATCAGATGAACCGCGACTTCGACGCCATCGCCTCTGATCCCGAATCGGTCATGGTCTACACCGCCTATCAACTCAGGGCGGTAAAGGGATCAAACTGAATCCTTATCGGAAAGGCGTCGATACGCGGGACTGACTATTTTCCAGCCTAACAAGGGCGTCCCAATATATAAAACCCATCCTCTTTGTTGTGGAGAGGATGGGGCTTGTTGAGGTTGACTGCGCCCCTTGATCTCTCAATCTGCGCCGTGATATTCGAGGCACTCATCGATTTGGGTGATCGCATTGCCAATGAATCGTTGAGGTTCGCTGTCCTTCGGGGCACGGGCCTGGGCCGCTTCTAGCCGAGTCTTTGCTTGCGACAGGTATGCCTTTGACGCGGTTGTCATGTTACGCAGTCCCCGGATTTGCGGGGGATCGAGATGATCATTATAGCACGCTAATGCACGGTTGAGTAAGTTGATGGCACGCACCCTGTGTCCACCATAGCATCTACTCCCCTGATTCAGGAGAAGTATCGATTGCTTTAAATCGGAGACCAACTGCGTGTCGATGGGGAGTGGCGCTGAGCTTCCGGTAGTTAGGTCTTCCGCATCAGCAGGAGTGATCAATGGCAGGCAAACTACCATCAGTGAGGCAACTGCGATTGCGATTATTTGGGGGCGGCGTTGGGCTCTGTTTTTCATGTGATTGGATTGGACTATGTGATGTTTGACTTTCAAACATGGCAAAGTTCGGTCACTCGAATTAGTTGCAATTGTTGGGAAAAAGAATTTTTTTCATTACTACTTAAGTCTGACTCTGCGCTCCACCCAGTCAACTACATAAGACCCTAAATCATATTGCCTCGCCGTTTGACTCATTCACTCCCGCTCATTTCTCTTTTTCAGGCAGCGCATACGCTGTCCATCCGGTGGCCTCCGGGCCAACCGTATTCCCGAGGGCCTCTCCCCTTGGGGGCTGTGCTTCGCACAGGCTAATCCGTGCTTCCCAGCACTCGGCGTTGCAAAAAGAGCCAGCCCAAGGGCGACGGTAATTTGAGGCCAGAGTCAGGCGGTCAAGCGAAGCTGTAGTAGAGCTACTGCGAGCGCAGACCAACGCCACTATGGTCCAAAGGACCTAGCCCTTAGTCTATTGCGCCGACGGCTTCGGAGACCTCTCCAGCGATGTAATCACGATTCAGTCTCGCAATCACGCTCGCGCTCACATTCGCGGGGCAGACGGCCTCGCAGGCATAGTAGTTGGAGCAGTTGCCGAAGCCCTCTTCCTGCATGGTGCGGACCATGTTGCGGGCGCGGCTCTTGCGCTCGGCCTGACCCTGAGGGAGAAGTCCGAGGTGGGTGACCTTGGCGCCGACGAAGAGCATGGGGGAGCTGTTGGGGCAGGCGGCGGCACAGGCTCCGCAGCCGATGCAGGCGGCGGCATCCATGGCGGCGTCGGCCACGGGCTTGGGGATGAGGGTCGTGGAGGCGTCGGGCGCACCGCCGGTGTGCTCGCTGATGAAGCCGCCGGAGCGGATAATCCTATCGTACGCGCTGCGGTTGACCACGAGATCCTTGACGATCGGGAAGGCGCCGACACGGAAGGGCTCGACGGTGATGGTCTGGCCGTTCTCAAACTTGCGCATGTAGACCTGGCAGGCAGCGCCGCGGCCGGGTCCCTGGGGGACGCCGTTGATGACCATGCTGCAGGTGCCGCAGATGCCCTCGCGGCAATCGCTCTCGAAGGCGACGGGCTCTTTCCCCTCGGCGGTGAGGCGGTTGTTCACGATGTCGAGCATCTCGAGGAAGGAGCACTCGCTCGGGATCTCCTTGGCGTCGATCTCGACAAACTCTCCCGCGCTCTCCTTGGACTTCTGCTTCCAGAGTCTGAGATGGAAATTCATGGTGCTCATGATGATTGGGGCGTCTCTGGTGGAGGTTACTTGTAGCTGCGGGTGGCGAGGTGGACGGCCTCGTAGTTCAGGGGCTCGCGGAGGAGCTCGGGATCATTCCCCTCCCCCTGGAACATCCAGGCGAAGACTTCGGCGAACTTGTCGTCGTGGCGGAGGGCCTCGCCGTCGGAGGTCTGATGCTCGACGCGGAAATGGCCGCCGCACGATTCCTCGCGGGTGAGGGCATCGAGGCAGAGGAGTTCGCCGAACTCAAGGAAGTCGGCGACGCGTCCGGCGCGCTCGAGCGACTGGTTCAGCTCGACTCCGGTGCCGGGGACGGCGACTTCCTTCCAGAAGCGCTCGCGCAGGGCGCGGATGTCGGCGATGGCCTTCTTGAGGCTCTCCTCGCTGCGGGCCATGCCGCACTGATCCCACATGATGAGGCCGAGCTGGCGGTGGAACTCGTCGACGGGGACCTTTCCCTTCACGGAGAGGAGCTTCTCGACGCGGTCGCGGACCTCCTGCTCGGTCTTCCTGAACTCGGGCATCTCGGTGGAGACCTTCTTGCCGAACTGGGTGGAGAGGTATTCCCCGAGGGTGTTGGGGATGACGAAGTAGCCGTCGGCCAGTCCCTGCATAAGCGCCGAGGCCCCCAGCCTGTTCGCCCCGTGGTCGGAGAAGTTCGCCTCGCCGAGGACATGGAGTCCCGGGATGGTGCTCATGAGGTTGTAGTCCACCCAGAGGCCGCCCATCGTGTAGTGGAGGGCGGGATAGATGCGCATGGGACGCTCGTAGGCGCTCTCCCCCGTGATGTTCGCGTACATCTCGAAGAGGTTGCCGTAGCGCTCGCGGATGGTCTTCTCGCCGAGGCGCTTGATGGAATCGGCGAAGTCGAGGTAGACACCGAGTCCGCCGGGACCGACGCCGCGGCCCTCGTCGCAGACTTCCTTGGCGCTGCGGGAGGCGATGTCGCGGGGAGCGAGGTTGCCGTAGCTGGGGTACTTCCGCTCGAGGAAGTAGTCGCGCTCCTCCTCGGGGATCTCCTGCGGGGCGCGGGTGTCGCCCTTCTTCTTGGGAACCCAGACGCGTCCGTCGTTGCGGAGCGACTCAGACATAAGGGTCAGCTTGGACTGGTAGTCGCCGGCCACCGGGATGCAGGTCGGGTGGATCTGTGTGTAGCAGGGATTGGCAAATGCGGCGCCCCGCTTGTAGGCACGCCAGGTGGCGGTCACATTGGATCCGCGGGCATTCGTCGAGAGGTAGTAGACGTTGCTGTAGCCGCCGGTGCAGAGCAGGACGGTGTCGGCCGCGTGGGTCGTGATCTCGCCGGTGACGAGGTCACGGGTGACGATCCCCTTGGCATGGCCGTCGACAAGGACGATGTCGAGCATCTCGGAGTTCTCGTGCATCTTCACGCGTCCGAGCGCGATCTGGGCGCTCAAGGCGGAGTAGGCCCCGAGAAGGAGCTGCTGGCCGGTCTGTCCCTTCGCGTAGAAGGTGCGGGAGACCTGGGCGCCGCCGAAGGAGCGGTTCGTGAGTTCCCCGCCGTATTCGCGGGCGAAGGGAACTCCCTGGGAGACGCACTGGTCGATGATGTTTCCGCTGACCTCGGCAAGGCGGTAGACATTCGCCTCGCGGGCGCGGAAGTCACCCCCCTTGATGGTGTCGTAGAAGAGACGCCAGACGCTGTCGCCGTCGTTCTGGTAGTTCT
>JBAPTI010000133.1:0-1563 GCA_049282095.1 Chthoniobacterales bacterium | reverse complement strand
CAGCCGATTTGGCTAAAATTTAAGTATGTTGGGCCACTACACATCTGGAATAAATCCTGTAAATTTCGCGTCGATCGGTCGAAAGACCGTTTCACAATTAAAGAAAATATTTTTAACTAGATATACGTTCTATGCAGAACGCGGGTATCTACCACATTGCAGTATGTTCACAGCCTAATTCACTCACCAGCAGTGTTCCCAGGGGCCCGGCCCCGGGACCCCGCTGGGGGCTATGCCCATAGCCCCAGACCCCCACTTTCTCGCGCTACGCGCTCGTTTTCCTTTCTCCTGACTTTCCGACGAACAAAAACTTCCGTTGTTGGACACAGCGCAATTTACTTACTATATGAGTTTTAAAACGATTGCGATGATGACGTCACGATGACGTCACGCGACGTATTAAATACGATCTTGATTTAAAAATGGCCATCCTCAACTGAATTAATGCACCTTCATTGATGATGATTACTGATATGTGACAGTAACACATGGAATGCTCAAAGCAATCTACAAATAGGCCTAGTGCACTCAACTCAATGTCATCCGTTGCAGAAGATTTTCAACACACCTTAGGCCTATAGTTAATTGTTGTCCAATGTCCATTCGCTATTGAGTAGGCCTACTGAAATATTCTTGAAGTTAATTACTTTTTGCCAAATTCACATTTTGTGCATCCTCGTGTAAGAAATTGTGGTGTTTTGTCCATTTTCATGTTCCCTATAATCTAACATGCGATTTTACTGCGCATGCGCATAAAACCGGAAGTTGATTTCCGATTTTCACTGCCAACGACTTCGTCCGTTCCATTCAAGTCATGGCGATCTGTGCCAAATTTTGGGCAGATTGGACGAACCGTTTTTAAGTTATTCAACTTTTAGTAAAATTCGTCGTTTCGTCGGCGGCCATGTTGGATTTTGAAAAATTCTATTTTGGAGCAAACTGGCGTACTCGAGGTGGAAAGATGAAGCTCCGGTTAAAATTTTGTGTAAATCGGACTGACGGTTCGGAAGTTATTCAAGTTTTTGTAAATTACAAAACTGCGGCGCCGCCATCTTGGATTCCGTTATTTTTAAATTTTCGTCCTACCACCTTATGTAGCACCACCAGTTCTACCGAGGAACGAAAATTAGTGCATTTAGTTTGAACGGTTCAGAAGTTATGGTGTTTTGTCAATTTTTCATTTTCCCTATCCTTTAACATGGGATTTTAATGCGCATGCGCATAAAACCGGAAGTTGATATTCGATTTACACCGCCAACGGACTCTTAGGACATACTCCCGTCCTGGTAGTCCATGCCAAATTTGGAGCAGATTGGACAAACCATTTCAGAGATATTCAACTTTTAGTAAAATTCTTAATTTCGATGGCGGCCATCTTGGATTTTGAAAAATGTCATTTTGGAGTAAACCGGTGTGTGCCAGGTGGCAAGATGAAGCTCTGGTTTAAATTTTGTGAAAATCGGACTGACGGTTCGGAAGTTATTCAAGTTTTTGTAAATTTCAAAATTGCTGTGCCGCCATCTTGGATTCCGTTATTTTTAAATTTTAGGCCTACCACCTTAT
>JBAPTI010000132.1:0-5739 GCA_049282095.1 Chthoniobacterales bacterium | reverse complement strand
CGCTGAAGAGCATTTGCTGATTTTTGAAGGCGCGAGCGCTGGGCGATACCCGCAGCGGTCTCGCCCGAGCGAGCAACGCCACAACGACGAGCGGCGGGAGCCGCGTCGTAGCCTGCGAAGCAGTCCGCAGGACGAGACCGTCGGGAGACGGCGAGGCAAAAATCGACAAATGGCTTCAGCCCTCTGGGTTGCGGAGATAATAGGCCGGGGGCTGCGTTGGCTTGGCACTTACAGCCCGCTGCGGGGATGCTCGTGCCAAGCCTCCTTGCCCGCGGCCCATTCTTTCTGCAACGGCCTCTATGCGATTTAATCAGCGCTTCCTTAGGCCAGAGTAGAAGTGCTTTTCGGGTAGAGTTTCGGATTTGCATCAAAACTCATCTCCTCCTGATTTCCTGCTTTCCAGATTAAAATTCTCAGGCTCCGTGTTTCTGTCGAAAAAAAGCCTTTGGAGGTTGTCCCTGAAGGATCTCCCTGCTTTCCTTGTCGGTTCATCATGAAAGTCACCACAGAACAGAAAGAGACCTGCATCGTCGACCTGCACATCGAACTTCCGCCCGACCGCTTCCACTCCGAGTGGAAGGAAGTCGGCAGCGAATACCGCCGTCTGGCCAATCTTCCCGGCTTCCGCAAGGGCAAGGCCCCGCTCGCCATCGTCGAGAAGAAATACGGGCAGGACATCGAGCAGGAAGTCACCCGGAAGCTCCTTGATGCCGCCGTCCGCGAGGCGATCAACGAGCAGAAGCTCGCCCCGGTCCAGAGCCCGAACGTCCGCGATATCAAGCTGGAGGGGGACCGTTCCCTGCGCTTCACCGCGACGATCGTGACACGCCCCGCGATCACCCTGCCCGAGTACAAGGGACTCCAGGTGACCGTTGAGAAGCCTGCCGTCGATGAGAAGCAGGTGGAGGAATTCCTCGAGGGACTGCGCGGCGACCTGGCCGACTTCAAGAGCGTCGAGGGGCGTCCCCTCGCGATGGGTGACTTCGCGGTCCTCGATTACGAGGGTTCCATCGAGGGGAAACTTCTCTCGGAGACCTACCCCGACCTGCAGCCCACCTATACTGGCCGCAAGAACTTCTGGATCAAGCTGGAGGAGGAGCGTCCGATCCCAGGTCTGGCCGCCGCCATGGTCGGCATGAAGGCTGGAGAAACACGCGACTGCAGCGTCAGCTTCCCGACCGAGTTCGGCGAGGAGAAGCTCCGCGGCTACAAGGTCTCCTACAAGGTCACCCTCCACGAGATCAAGGAGCGTGAGCTTCCTCCTCTCGACGACGCCTTTGCCGCGAAGCTGGCCCCCGGATCGACCCTCGAGAAGATCCGCGAGCAGATTCGCGAGCGCCTTCAGGCCAATGCCGAGGAGAACTTCACCCGCGCCGTCCGCGCCGATGTCGTGAAGCAGCTTCTCGCCATGGTGACGGTCGACATCCCCTCCACGATGGTCCAGCAGGAGAGCACCTCGATCCTCAAGGAGATCATCCGCGAGAACCAGCAGCGCGGCGTCTCCGAGGAGGAGCTTCGTTCCCATCAGGAGGAGTTGCTCGGCGCCGCCCGCCAGAGCGCCGGGGACAAGGTGAAGCTCAACTTCATCCTCGGCGAGGTCATCGGCAAGGAAGGCATCAGCGTCTCCCGCGATGAACTCGCCTGGCGCATCACCAACATGGCCGAGCGCTACCAGATGCCCCCGCAGAAGCTTCTCAAGGAACTCCAGAAACACCGCGCCATCGCCGGCATCGAGGAGGAGATCGCCCTCGGTAAGGCCCTTGATACGGTCGTCTCTCATGCTAGGGTGAATGGAGAGGATCCCAAACCGATCCAACACAACAATCCTTCCCATGATGAACAACCCCATGTCCATGGCCCCGGTTGCGGGCACGACCACTAAGATGAGCCACTTCAACAACGGCAACGGATCGGGCGCCCCCCATTCCATGCTCGTCCCGATGGTGGTCGAGCAGACCGGCCGGGGCGAACGCAGCTACGACATCTATTCGCGCCTTCTGAAGGACCGGATCATCTTCATCGGCACCGGGATCGACGATCATGTCGCCAATCTGGTGATCGCCCAGTTGCTCTTCCTTCAGATGGAGGATGCCAAGAAGGACATCCACCTCTACATCAACTCGCCCGGCGGTTCCGTCACGGCGGGTCTGGCCATCTACGACACGATGCAGTTCGTCACCTGTGACGTGAACACCTACTGCATGGGGATGGCCGCGAGCATGGGGGCATTCCTTCTCTGTGCAGGAACGAAGGGGAAACGCTTCGCCCTGCCCAACTCCGACATCATGATCCACCAGGTCTCCGGTGGTGCCCATGGCACCGCCAGCGACGTCGAGCGGAGCGTGGAGTTCATGTACAAGCTCAACCGCCGCCTCACCAAGATCATCGCCGAGAACACCGGCAAGACCGAGGAGCAGGTGAAGAAGGATGCCGACCGCGACTACTACATGACCGCCGATGAGGCCTGTGAATACGGACTCGTCGACGAGGTCGTGAAGTATCGCAAGGAGCTCAAGAATCCTCCCGAGAAGGCGAAGGATTCCGCCGAGTAATCTCCCCCCCCAGCTACCAGCTCCTAGCTCCTAACTCCCAGCCCCCCCAGCGTCATGGCCCGATCCAGCAACCTGACGATGTGCTCCTTCTGCGGGAAGAGTCATGCGGAAGTCCGCAAGCTCATCGCAGGGCCAGGAGTCTACATTTGCGACAGCTGCATCACGGTCTGCAAGGGGATCATGGACAAGGAGGGGGGCGAGGGGCCTTCCGGCGGTGGGGAGGCTATGCTGAGGGTTCCCAAGCCCTCGGAGATCCGCGCCGAACTCGACCGGCACGTGATCGGTCAGGATCTTGCCAAGAGGACGCTCTCAGTCGCCGTCCATAACCACTACAAGCGCATTGCCATCGAGCGCCAGGGATTCCCTCCCGGCGTCCTCTCCGAGGGGCTTGCCGAAGTCGAGGTGGAGAAGAGCAATATCCTGCTGATGGGGCCGACCGGCTCGGGGAAGACCCTGCTGGCACGCACGCTCGCGCGGATTCTGGATGTTCCCTTCTGCATCGCCGACGCGACCACCCTGACCGAGGCGGGTTATGTCGGCGAGGATGTCGAGAACATCGTGCTGCGTCTGCTTCAGAACGCCGACTACGACGTGAAGCGCGCCGAGGTGGGTATCGTCTATATCGACGAGATCGACAAGATCGGCCGCAAGACCGACAACGTCTCGATCACACGCGATGTTTCCGGTGAAGGAGTCCAGCAGGCGCTGCTCAAGATTCTCGAGGGAACCACCTGCAACGTTCCGCCCCAGGGAGGCCGCAAGCATCCCCAGCAGGAGTACATCCAGCTCAATACCCAGAACATCCTCTTCATCTGCGGCGGGGCCTTTGTCGGTCTCGAGAAGATCATTCAGCGTCGCATCGGCGGAAAGACCCTCGGTTTCCATTCCAAATCGGAAGGGGAGATCGATCCCGCCGACGCCCTCAGGATCCTTTCCTCGGTGGAGCCGGAGGATCTCCTCTCATTCGGGATGATTCCCGAGTTCATCGGACGTCTTCCCGTGCTTGCCTCGCTCGAGCAACTCGACGAGGAGCAGCTCGTCCGCATCCTGACCGAGCCGCGCAACGCGCTGGTGAAGCAGTTCACCAAGCTGATGGCCATGGATGACATCTCCCTCAGCGTGACGAAGGACGGTCTCTCGGCGCTCGCCGAGTCGGCCGTGAAGAAGGGGACCGGCGCCCGTGCGCTCCGCTCCCTGCTTGAGAAAATCATGCTTGATGTGATGTACGAGGCTCCGGATCGGGATGATCTCACCGGCGTCACGATCAACCGCTCCGTTGTCGAGGGTAAGCGTTCCGCCATGGTGCGCCGTCGTCAGGAGAAGGACGCCGCCTGAGTCCGTGGGACGGATCGAGAATCCGGAACTGATTCCCGTTCCCGGGAGGATGGCCCCGAACGAGGTGCTGGCGGAAGCCCGAGCCGAGCTGATCCGCAAATCCGCGGGATTTTCACGGATCGAATGTGATTTCGGCGCCTCGAAGGGGAAATTTCTCACCGAGAGCGCGGTACTGAACCCTGCGGTCTTCTTTGCCGGGATCGAGGGGCTTTCCGACAGGGTGAATCGCGCCAACAGGAAGATCGAGCGTCAGGGAATCGCCAATGCATCGCTCTGGCGGGGTTGGGGGAAGGAATCCCTCGATACACTGATTCCCGACGGGTTCCTCGACACCCTGCATGTCTCGTTTCCCGACCCATGGCCGAAGAGGAGGCATTGGTTCCGGCGCCTTGTGAAGGTACCCTTCCTTGAGGTGGCGGCCAGGAAGCTCAAGCCCGGAGGCGTGCTCCGCCTGATGACTGACCACCTTGGTTACTTCGCCTCGATGAAGGAAGAGGTTGCCACGCATGGTGGTTGGGTCGAGGTCGACTGGCAGGATGGGTTTCAGCGTCCCGTGACCGAGTTTGAGACCATCTTTCTCGCCAAGGGGGATCCGATAGGACGCGTTGCGGTGAAAAGAGGTGAAGGGGTGCAAAGTCAAAAGGCAGAATGAAAAATGAAAAAGGATCAGGGCAGCCGTATGGGATCAAAGGGGGAGTGAAGAGCCAACGAAGTCAGGGGCGATGCCGGTTTACTTTTTAAGCGTATGCTTTTGCAATGGAACCCTGACAACAGGTCTGGTGTTTTCACCAAGATGGTGAAGTCGAAGCAAGGGAGGTAGAACCACGAAAAACGCGAAAGTCACGAAATGCCGAGGGGTGAGAGAAGAGAAATTGGAGTCCAATGACTTCCTTCATTTCGTGCTTTTCGTGTGTTTCGTGGTTCCTTCGGTATTCAATCCCGACCCGCCTGCCAATTTCCCTCCATTCCTGTTTTCCTTATTTCCTGATAAAACTCTTTGTCACCACCTTCTAATGCAATTTTTGGGTTTAAGCGTATGCTTTTGCACGTTGCAAAAATTCCTTCGTTGGCAATGCGTGTCGGAAATTCCTTCAGGGGTTGATCTGCCAAGTAGTTGAAGTCAGGCTGATCCTGTGACGGAGTTCTCCCCAGATTCCGATAAGACTGATGAGTCGGATCATGATCTGATGGCGGCTGTTGCCGCCGGAGATCAGCAGGCTTTCAGGCGTTTCGTGGAGCGTCATCAGAACCTGGTGATCGGCACGGTAGCCCGCATGATCGGCACCGCCGATGCCGAGGACATAGCCCAGCAGGTCTTTCTCAACGCCTGGAAGTCCGCGCCTCGCTGGCGCCCCGAGGCGAAGGTCACCACATGGCTGATGACCATCACCAAACGACTGGTCTTCAACGAAGCCCGACGCCGTTCCCGCACCAGAATCGCTCCTCGGCAACCCGAGGAGGCATTTCCGGAATTCCCTGATACAAAACCTTCTCCGGACACAGAGATCCTGGAGCTGGAAATGCATGCCGCAATCGAGGCGGCGATGGAGTCGCTTCCGGAGAGGGAACGGATGGTCGTGGTGCTGAGACGTCACGAAGCGATGCCGTACGAGGAAATTGCCGTTGTCCTTGGAACAAGCGTTCCCTCCGTGAAGAGTCTTCTTTTCAGGGCCCGCAACACCCTCAGGGAGAAACTTGCTCCCTATCTGAGGGGTTAAGGAATTTCGGCTCCTCGCTAAATTGAGTGGGTGGAAGGGTTGAGAAGAGGAGGGGTAGTTGGGTAGGAATGGTGGACTATGACACCAGAAGTACTTTTTACGATGGCGCTTGGACTTGGAGAGGGATGGAGCGT
>JBAPTI010000131.1:0-13852 GCA_049282095.1 Chthoniobacterales bacterium | reverse complement strand
AAGATGCCCTCATGAGTTCCATTCGGCCTCTGACTTCAGCCCCTTGTAACCTTTTAACGGTGTAACGCTTTTAACCTTTTTCGGACTCACCATCCGGGTGAACCGCTCAAACCTGTCAATACCGCTCTATTGCGCAATCTGGGTTTAAGCAAAAGGCTGGAGACCGTAGGCTGAAGGCTATTTGGGATAACCAAAAACTTGGATATCATACCATCTCCACTCTTATTCCGGTGGAATCAGCTGGTTCTTTCGGCGATGGGCGTTGTTGTCATCCCTCGGGTTATCTTCAGATAGCCCTCGGTCTTCCGCCTAGCCCATCACCAAAATCCCTTCGCCAATTCCGCCAGACTAATCATGGAAATGGTATCAAAACCTGCTTGTTGATTTTCTCAGTCCCTCACTCCCAGAGGGCCCTGACGGCTTCCGCCGCTCTGGTGTAGAGAGGATGTCGTCCTCCCCGGGCCAGTTCGGCCAGGAGGATCTCGCGGGTCTCTTCCCTCGGCGCGCGGACCATGCGGGTCGTGGCGGCAAGGGATTCTCCCTTCGCGGTGGTGACATAGAGATCGGAACCGGTTTCACGCACCAGGGAGAAGGTCGCCTTTTCGGAGGCCAGTTTCATGCGACTGATGCTGGAACCTTCCGATTCATCGAGGGTCAAGGCGACCGTGCCTCCAAGAGGATCATGGAAGAGGGGACTTGCGGGAGTGCCGGTCAATGTCCAACCCAGCCTGTCGGCAAGCCAGCCGACAAGAAGCAGCGCCGTGGTGCGGCATCCGGGTGCGTGCGTGACGGCGAGGGAGCGCAGCCGGCTGAGTTCCGGCAAGGTTCCCGGCGTGTCGAAAATTCCGGCAAGTGCCTGACGCACGGGCAGGGATCGCGCCCAGTTGAGGTCGCAGAGGATCGTGCGCGCCTCGGAGAGCCCCGAGATCTTCCCGATGAGGTCGAACTGTTCGGAGGGTTTCTTCCAATGACGGCTGTCAAAGAGGAGTCTGTCGACCCAGCGCCAGAGCTTGCCGTCGATCGGGGCGCGGAAATCGGCCTGCCACCAGAGGGCGAGGGGAAGGTCGGAGTCAAGATGCGAGAAGACGACGCTCTGGAGGGATCTGGCCGCCTCGCCCGCGAGTTGGAAGGAGATCTGCTCACTGCAGACGGCGCCTCCCTTGGATCCGCGTGGATAGCAGTGCATGGTGATCCAGGCATCCGCAGTGCTCCCGTCGGCCTTTGGGTCGGCCTGGATGAGGATCGCGCGCATGGCATGCTCCCCTGCGATCCCCTGGATGATGGCACTATTGCGCTGCAGCGAACCTTCTTTCTCGTTGTAGATCGCCAGATTGATCAGCGAGGCACGGGTCTTGGTGTCGCCGCTCTCTTCCCAGAGGCGTCCCAGTTCGCGCTCGATGCCGCCGATCGGCACCGCAATGCCGGGTAGGAAGCTCACATTCTCCTCCAGGTGACGCCGTGGCGTGCCGCGAGATCAGCCGCCGCGGCCGGGCCCCATGATCCGGCGGAGTGGAAGGCGAGGTCGTCGGAGCACGTCTTCCACGCCTCCTCGATCCCGTCGACGAAAGCCCACGCCTCCTCGACCTCGTCGCGTCGCGCGAAGAGGGTGGCGTCGCCGGACATGGCATCGAGAAGGAGGCGCTCGTAGGCCTCGGGGGTCGCCTTGCCGAAGGAGGTGCCGTAGTGGAAGTCCATCTTCACCGGCTCGATGCGGAGACTGGAGCCCGGCATCTTGGCGCTCATGCGTAGTGAGACCCCCTCGTCGGGCTGGATGCGGATGACCAGGACGTTTTCGTCAAGGCCCTCGCCGGTGCTGTTGAAGAGGACGCGAGGCACGCTCTTGAAGGTGATGGCGATCTCGGTGCCGCCCTTGGGCATCCGCTTGGCGGTGCGGATGAAGAAGGGGACTCCGGCCCAGCGCCAGTTGTCGATGTTCACCTGCAGCGCGACGTAGGTCTCTGTCACGGAATCCTTGGGCACGCCATCGGCCTCGCGGTATCCGGGGACGGGTTGGCCGTTGATGAGGCCGGCGCTGTACTGGGCGCGGACAACATGATTGAAAACGTCGTCGCCGCGAAGGGGACGCAGCGATCGGAGAACCTTGACCTTCTCGTCGCGGATCGCGTCGGCGCTCAGGCTCGTGGGGGGCTCCATCGCGGTGAGGGTAAGGAGCTGCAGGAGATGGTTCTGAACCATGTCCCGCATCGCCCCGGAGGTGTCGTAGTATCCCGCTCGACCTTCGACCCCGAGCGGTTCGGCCGCCGTGATCTGGACATGGGCGATGTGGTTGTTGTCCCAGATGGACTCGAAGATGGAGTTGGCGAAACGCATCACCATGATGTTCTGCGCTGTCTCCTTGCCGAGGTAGTGATCGATGCGGTAGGTGTCGCGCTCGGGGAAGACCTCGCTGACAAGACCGTTGAGCTTCTGCGCGCTGGCAAGATTCTTCCCGAAGGGCTTCTCCACGATGACGCGTGCCCAGCTTCCGGGTGAGGCGGTGTTCAGCCCGCTCTTCCGCAGGTGATCGAGGATGACGGGGAACTGGTCGGGTGCCACGGCCAGGTAGTAGAGACGGTTGCCGCCGGTGCCACGCTCGCGGTCGGCCTTCTCCATTTCGGCGGCCAGTGTGCGGTAACCCTCGGCGTCGTCGAAGGGGCTCTGGTGGTAATGGATCGAGGCGGCGAAGCTTGCCCAGAGTTCCTCGTTGATGGGTGTGCGGGAGAACTTGCGCGTAGCCTCCTCAAGCTCCTTACGGAATTGCTCGCTGCTCTTCTCCCTGCGGGCGAAGCCGATGATCGTGACGGCCGGAGGTAGCGCCCCCTCGGCGGCGAGGTTGTAGAGCGCCGGGATGAGCTTGCGGTGGGTGAGGTCGCCGGTCGCCCCGAAGATGACAAGGGTGCAGGGCTCGGGCGAGAGGCGGTTGGCTATTCCCTCGCGGAGAGGGTTGATGGTCGGAGAGGGCATCTAAAAAAAGTTAAAGGCTAACGGCTGAAGACTGAAGGCTGAAGGCTGAAGGCTGAAGGACCGAAGTCAGGAGTGCTTGGAAGCTGTATTGTTGTTATTACTTCAACTTCAACTCCCAACATTTCCTCCCCCTGATCAGGGGAGGGGGAAGCGCGCCGTGAATTTGGTCACTTCCTTGCGAAGATTGGCGAGGGCTGCGTCATCGTTGCGGGCCTGGAGGCCTGCGTGGATGAAGTCGGCCACCTGCATCATCTCTTCCTCCTTGAGGCCGCGCGTGGTCATCGCGGGGGTGCCGAGTCGGATGCCGCCCGTCTTGCTGATCGGTTCGGTGTCGAAGGGGATGGCATTCTTGTTGACTGTGATGGCCGCCTTGTCGAGCGCTTCCTGGGCCTCGAGTCCGTTGATGCCGCTGGGGCGGAGGTCGACGAGGAGGACATGGTTGTCAGTGCCGCCGGAGCTGATGGTGTAGCCGAGGACTGAAAGTCGTGCCGCGAGGGCTTTGGCATTGAGGACGATCTGCTTGGCATACTCCTTGAAGGAGGGCTGAAGCGCCTCGTGGAAGCAGACGGCCTTCGCCGCGATGACCTGCATGAGAGGGCCGCCCTGGACGCCGGGGAAGACCTGGCCGTCGACCTTCTTGGCATATTGCTCCTTGCAGAGGATGAGTCCGGAACGGGGTCCGCGGAGGCTCTTGTGCGTGGTGGTGGTAACGAAGTCGGCGTAGGGGACGGGATTCGGATGGGCGCCGCCGGCTACAAGACCAGCGATGTGGGCCATGTCGACGAAGAGGTAGGCTCCGACGGAATCGGCGATCTGGCGCAGGCGTGCGAAGTCGATCTCGCGCGGGTAGGCGGATGCGCCGGCGGTGATCATGCGCGGCTTCACTTCCTCCGCCTGTTTGGCAAGGGCGTCGTAGTCGATGCGTCCGTCGGCCTGCGAGACACCGTAGTGTGTCACCTGGTAGAGCTTGCCGGAGAAGTTGGCTTTGTGCCCGTGGGTGAGATGGCCGCCGTGGGCGAGGTCCATGGTGAGGATCCTGTCGCCGGGTTGGAGGACGCTGAAGTAGACGGCCATGTTGGCCTGGCTGCCGCTGTGCGGCTGCACATTGGCGTGCTCGGCTCCGAAGAGCTTCTTCGCACGCTCGATGGCGAGGGTCTCGACGACATCGACATGCTCGCATCCGCCGTACCAGCGGCGTCCAGGGTAGCCCTCGGCATACTTGTTGGTAAGGCAGGAACCCTGCGCCTGCATCACGGCCTGGCTGGTGAAGTTCTCCGAGGCGATCAGTTCGATGTGTTCGATCTGGCGATGGTGCTCCGCCGCGATGGCGGCGGCGATCTCGGGATCGGTCTGCGCCAGGGCGCTCATGGAATCTAGGGTATGGTTGGTGTCGGTTGCTTGGGACATGGTGATTGATGATTGATCCACAAAATCGAGGAGTTGTGCCAGCGCGCTTTTAATCACATCGCGGCAGCGCTTATAGACAGTGAGTCCCTGGCCGATCGGATCGGGGACATCCCCCCCTCCGCGGAAGAACTCGCCGAGGAGACGGACCTTGGGACTGTGCTCGGGAAAGAGGAGGTCAATCACCCGTCGATGCTCCCGTGTCATCGTGAAGACATGGGTGACCTTTTCCAGGAGTTCCTCGGTGACGGGTTGGCTACGGAAGTTGCCAAGGCTGATGCCCAGCTCGGCAAGGGCATCGACTGCGGGTTGGCTGGCCCTGGATCCCTCGGGGGCACTCACGCCAGCCGAGAGGATGGCGATGTCGGTGCGCTCCCTTAGGAAATGGCGCATGAGTCCCTCGGCCATCGGGCTGCGGCAAACATTTCCCGTGCAGACAAAGAGGATGGTTTTACGGGGCTTTCCGGATCCTCTCTCTGACTTGGATGACATGCCACACAGAATAGTCTCCGGTTCCCTCAAGTCAATCAGCCTCAACAGAGGCCATCATGGGGCTTAATCAGAGGTTCCTAAACATCCTTTGAGGGACGCTTTGGACAGATCAGTTGTTGATTTTTAGTGACAGGGGGCACGCTTGGTGATACGTCTTCATGTTCAATCCTTATGCAACGCAAAAGTGCCTTCTCCCGCAGACTCCCCGATCTGGTCACCGAGGAACTGGTATCAGTTCTCTCCAAGAAAGGGGCATCCTTTGAGTTCAAACAGCTCTTCGACGTGGTTCATGAGCGCCTGAAGAAGCGGAATGCCGCCAGCGGGGGCGAGGAGATGCTTCGTCTGCGTGCCTACGAGAAGCTCCAGCACCTTGTTTCCCGTAACATGGTGAAAAAGAACGGCAAGAAGTACAAGGGACTCGCCTCGCTCGCCAATGCGATTGCACCCGAGGAGCCGCTCCCTCCCGCCGTTGTGCCTGCCGCCAAGGCCCCTGCCAAGAAAGCGGCTCCGAAGGCTCCCGCTGCAAAGCCTGCTATCAAAAAGGCTTCCGTAGCCAAGGTTGCTCCGAAGGCTACTTCCAAGCCCGCCACCGCCAAGAAAGTGGCGAAGGTCGTGGCCAAGAAGGCTCCTGCCAAGCCCGCCAAGAAGGCCTCCAAGTAACGGTCATTCCAAGGCCGAGTCGGGTTTTTTTCATCTTACTTCATGGATAATCAGCTTCCCCAGTATTCCGCACTTCTGGTTCACATCGTCTCCGGTGTCGGCTTTGCATTGACCACTTGGGTCGGAAGCCTCCTACTCGGCCGTATCGGCCGTCGCACCGGTGCCAAGGATGTCCCCTACGAGTGCGGCATGATCCCCGAGGCGGGCGCACAGCCGCGCTTCAGCGTGAAGTTCTATCTCGTGGCGATGCTCTTCATCCTTTTCGACATCGAAATTGTTTTCCTCTACCCTTGGTCGGTGATCTACCGCGAGTATCTCCAGCAGTTCGGAGTGCACATTCTCGTGGTTCTGGCGACCTTCACGGCGATCCTGTTTGCGGGATATCTCTATGCGATCAGGAAGGGTGCCCTCGACTGGTCGAAGTAGTCATTAGCGGCAGTTCGGCCGCAAGTTTGTTTAGGAAAGGCAGCCTGCGGCTGCCTTTTTCTTTGTGAGAATGGTTATCCCAGATTTTGCAATGGAACCCTTACAACAGGTCTGGTGTGTTCACCAAGATGGTGAAGTCTAAGCAAGAGAGGGAGAACCACGAAAAACGCGAAAGTCACGAAATGCCAAGGGGTGAGAGAAGGGAAAATGGAGTCCAATGACTTCCTTCATTTCGTGCATTTCGTGTCTTTCGTGGTTCCTTCGGTATTCAATCCCGGCCCGCCTGCCAAGTTCCCTCCATTCCTGTTTTTGCTAGCCCGGCCGTTGCTTCGCATCCGTTATGGCTGATTTCCTGATAAAATTCTTTGCACACCACCTTCTAATGCAATTTTTGGGGTTATTTCACCCCTCCAAGGTAACACCGATCTTCACTGCAACCTGCCAGTGTGCGACCTTTCCCTCCTCAAGATGGGCGCGGGTCTCGACGACCTCCAGCCATCGGAGGTTTTTTTCGGTCAGGGCCGCCTTGGCCACTGCATTTTGAACCGCATCCTCGATACTCTTGGTGGAGGATCCGACGAGTTCGATCTTTTTGTAGGTGTGATTGCTCATGATCAACCTATCGCGCCGGAACCGGCTAATGTCCAATAATCGGATGGCTTGGATTTTTGGTCACGATGCGGACGATGAGTTGGGTCAGGAGGGTTTCCTCGGATCCTTGGCCGCTCAGCAATCGTTGGTTGGCATCGCGGCAGGCCAGGAATGCGGAGACAAGGTGGTCCCGGTTGAAACGCGCCGCATTCACTGCGGCAAGTCCGATCCCGTAGGTATTGAGCGTTCCGTCCTTCTTGCGAGGGAGGTGGGCTGTCTCCTCGGAGCGGAGGCGTTTCAGGTCCGAGGCAAAGAACTGGGGCTGGGCCGGAGGGCGCATCCTGTGCCTCTCCATCAGATCCTTGGCCACGAGCAGATTGCGGACGGTCGGAACGATGGCGGCGAGAAGGATGCCGACGGCGTTTTCCCCCTGGCGTCGGAGCTGTGCGAGGGTGTCGAGGCAGAGAGGGAGGTCTCTTTTGTTGATCGCGTTGCTGAGGTCGAAGATGCCCCCCGCCCGGGTAAGGGGAACCAACTCGCGCACGAGTGTCTCGGTGACGGGGTTCCCTGCGCCTGCGGAGGTGACGAGTTTCTGGATCTCGCTTTGGAGTTGTCCGCTGTTCGCGCCGATGCGGCCGGCCAGCACCTCGGCGGCGCTTCGGTCGATCTTCACGCCGCGTTCCCTGCAGCGGTCACTTACCCAGTCGATCAGATCATCCTCGGTTGCTCCGAAGCCGCCGATCTCAAACTTATCCTTGATGACGGTGTCGGAAAGTTCGCAGAGCGTCTTGTAGAAGCTCCTGCGCTTGTCGGGTTCGGGGGCGCTGATGAGCAGGGTGATTCCCTCGGGAAGCCCCTCGCGCAATACGCCCAGAAATTTCTCAAGGGATTCCTGCACGGTATCGGAACGACCCTGCACCGAGTCCTTCAGGAATGTCACCCCCTTCATCCAGACAAGCTTACCGCCGAAGAAGGGGAGGGTGCGGATCGCCCCGATCGTCTGATTGATCATCTCGACAGCGCAATCAACAGTATCCGCCGGGATTTCAATCGTCTCCATGCCGAATTCCCCGGCATCTGCTGGAGCGAGCTTGGCCGCCTTGTCTTTCGCTGTGATGCGGACCTCCGCTTCGTCGCTCCCGGTCACGAAGTGCAGACGGGGCAGCTTGTCGGAAGCGGAGGTTTTGCGGGTGGGCATGGAGGGGAAAAGATGAAGGAAGAATGATGAAGGATGAAGGTGAAAAAACTACCTTCCCCGGACATTCTTTGATTTGCCCGCTTTTGCCGTCTTTGATTTTGGACGGTTGGTCATGGCCGTGGTGACGGCCCCTCCACCTTTGAGTTCCATGATCTGGTCGCGTAGGAGCGCTGCCCGCTCGTATTCCAGTTTTCCCGAAGCCTCCTTCATTTCGGCCTCGAGTTCCCTGATAAGCGAGGCGATGTCGAGGGGGTGCTCCTGCACGCGCGCGGATACGGAATCCTCCCCCTCGAGAATGACCCGCAGGCTTTCCTGAACGGGGCGTTTCACGCTGTGAGGGGTGATGCCGTGCTCCCGGTTGTGCTCCATCTGGCGGCGCCGCCGGTCCTCGGTGACATCGAGCAGGTCTCGGATGCTGCCGGTGATCTTGTCTGCGAAGAGGACGACCTCGCCGTTCACATGGCGTGCTGCGCGTCCCGCCGTCTGGATCAGGGAGGTGCGGCTACGGAGGAAGCCCTCCTTGTCGGCGTCGAGCACGCAGACCAGGCTGACCTCGGGGAGATCGAGGCCTTCGCGAAGAAGGTTGATCCCGACCAGGATGTCGAACTCCCCGGCACGCAGTGATCTCAGGATCTCCACGCGCTCAATGGTGTCGATGTCGCTGTGGAGATAGCGCACCTTCAGTCCGATATCCTTGAGGTAGTCGGTGAGATCCTCGGCGGTCCGCTTCGTGAGGGTCGTGATGAGAACGCGCTCCCCGATCTCGACACGTTGGCGGCAGAGTTCGATGGTCTCGTCGATCTGTCCCTTCAGCGGGCGGACCATGATGCGGGGATCAAGGAGTCCCGTTGGGCGGATGATCTGCTCGACAATCAACGGGGATCCCGGCGTGACGGTGTCGAGTTCCTCATGGGCGGCGTTGGCCTTGATGGCCGGCAATGGGAGACTATTGGCAAGCTCTGCGGCCGCCTTGAAACCGTCGTTGCCGACAAAGCTGTTGCGAAGTTCCATCTCAGCCGGGGTGGCGCTGACATAGAGGCCCTGCCCCGTCATCTGCATGAACTCGCCGAAGTTCAGGGGGCGGTTGTCCAGGGCGCTCGGCAGGCGGAAGCCGTATTCCACGAGGGTCATCTTCCTGGCTCGGTCGCCTGCATACATTCCTCCAACCTGCGGCAGGGTGGCATGGGATTCGTCCACGATGAGGAGGGTATCCTCGGGAAGGAAGTCCATGAGGGTGTAGGGACGTGATCCGGCTTCCCTGCCGGTGAGGTGGCGCGAGTAGTTCTCGATGCCGTTGCAGTAGCCCATCTCCTGCATCATTTCGAGGTCGTACTCGGTGCGCATCTTGAGCCGTTGGGCCTCGAGGTATTTCCCGTTGGCCTCGAAGTAAGCGACCCGCTCCACCATCTCGTCACGGATGCTTCGCATGGCGACCTGCATCTTCTCCTTCGGGGTGACAAACTGCTTGGCCGGAAAGAGTGTCAGGTGGGTGAGGTCGCCGCGTGACTTGCCGGTGAGGGGATCGAAAAGCGACATCCGGTCGATCTCGTCGCCGAAGAACTCCACCCGCACCGCCTCCTCCTCGTTCTGGGCGGGGAAGATCTCCAGGACATCGCCGCGGACGCGGAACTTGCCCCGAGCAAATTCGATCTCATTTCGCTCGTAGAGCATCTCGACGATCCGCTTCAGGACTTCCTCCCGGGTGATCCGCTCTCCCTTCTTGAGCGTGAGAACCATCTGCAGGAAGTCCTCGGGGGAGGCCAGGCCGTAGATGCAGGAGACGCTGGAGACGACGATGACATCGCGGCGAGTCAGCAGTGAACTGGTGGTGGAGAGGCGCAGTCGCTCGATCTCCTCGTTGATCGAGCTGTCCTTCTCGATGTAGGTGTCCGAGCGCGGGATGTAGGCCTCGGGCTGGTAGTAGTCGAAGTAGCTGACGAAGTACTCGACCGCGTTATTGGGGAAGAACTGCTTGAACTCCGAGTAGAGCTGCGCCGCCAGCGTCTTGTTGTGCGACATGATCAGTGTCGGACGATCCAGGTTCTGGATGATGTTTGCCGCCGTGAAGGTCTTGCCCGATCCAGTTACCCCGAGAAGGGTCTGGTGGCGGTTCCCCAGACTGATGGATCGTGTCAGCTTCTCGATGGCCTGCGCCTGATCCCCCTGGGGCTTGTAGTCGGAGCGGAGATCGAAGGACACGGGAGGAAAGGCGAAAGGGTAAAAGCTGAAGGGTAAAAGGGGAGGGAGGAAGTAAACCTTCAGTCTCTACTCAAAGTAGAGTTGGTGCAACAGGATGCATTTGTCCCCTTCATCCCGGAATTTGCATTGGGAATTCCTGAAATAATAGGAGGCCGCGTTAAAAGAGTTAAAAAGTGAAAATGTTACAACCAAGGCTCTGGGAAGAGCCGCGTAAAATCCCGCGGATGCGGGACCCGAAGGGTGCCGCGGCTTCCCGGGAGGCAAGTGGCGTCAACGTGGATCCGGGAGAGCCTTGACCCGAGATTCGGAAGGGAAATGTCAGGGAAAGCGCCGTCAAAAGATGCCTGCATGAGTTCAATTCGGCCTCGGACTTCAGCCCCCTTTTAACCTTTTAACGGTGTAACGCTTTTAACCCTTCAGGGACTCACCATCCTGGTGAACGCTCAAACCTGTCAACGCCGCTCTAATGCAAAATCTGGGTTAATCATTAGTACCCTGATGGAGGGGAGGTGGTTATGAAAGTGATGCTCCCTGAAGATCTCCCATGACCTTGAAACAGCATCAGAATGCTAGAAATGTTCAAAATCCCTTGCGCCTCGAGCCTGTTTTGTTAAGAGGTCGTAAGAGGGGTTATTTCTCAACGCATCTCAGAGACCTCCCTAAAAAAATTCTCATGAATTCCTCCCAGTCCTCTGTTGCAGGGCGCTTTTGGAACTACGTTCGGTCTTACAGGCACCTGTTGCTGGTTTCCACCCTTGGCAACATCATCACGGTGGCGATTGTCACGGTGACGCCGCTTTTTGTGAAACTCGTCATCGATGAGGCGATACCGGGTCGGAATGTCCCGTTCCTTGCCGGTATTGTCATAGTCTATCTTGTCCTGGAGGGGGTGAGGTATCTCGTCGGGTACGCCCACAATTATCTCCTCTACTATGTGGGGCAGCGGGTGGTGTTGGATATCCGAAGTTCGCTTTTCCATCACCTCCAGATGCTGCACCTTTCCTTTTACGAGGAGCAGAAGACATCCAGCCTCGTCAACCGGGTGGTTCATGACGCGGCGACCGTCCAGCAGTTTATCAATACCGCCCTCTCAACGGTGGCCAACAGTCTTGTCTGTCTGGTGATGTCCCTCGGGATCATGTTCTTGCTGAACTGGAAAATGGCCCTCTTCTGTGCATCAAGTCTCCCGGTCTATTTCATGGTGGTGCATTTATTCCGCCGGGATCTTCACCAGCGATCCCACGAGGTGCGTGAACGCCAGTCCGCCCTTGCCGGCGCGTTGGGGGAAACTTTCAGCGGTATCAAGGTCGTGAAATCATTCGCCCAGGAGGATCATGAGAGGAAGCGTTTCATCCAGCGGATCCGCGATGATTTTCACCCGGAGTTTCAGCTGACCTTGGCGGGGATGCGCGTTGGGCTCTGCATGACGGCGATCTTCGCAATCGTCTACGGATCGGTCCTCCTTTGGGGCGGTGTCAGCGTCATGTGGGGGGTGATGTCACTCGGAGCGCTCGTCGCTTTCACGAGCTATCTGATGATGCTTTTCGGACCTGTGCAGAGCCTTTCCACGCTTATCCAGGTGGGGGTCGCGGCCCGTGCCGGATTCGAGCGTATCCTGAGTCTGCATGACGTGCGTCCCAAGATAACCATGGCGGCTGAGCCTGTGGCCCTGCCATCAATCAAGGGAGCGGTGGAGTTCGACCATGTCGGATTCAGCTACGATGGGGGCCGTGCCATCAGTGATCTCAGTCTCACGGTGAAACCGGGAGAAATCGTGGCGCTGGTCGGTCCCAGCGGCAGCGGAAAATCGACCCTGGTGAGCCTGCTGACCCGTTTCTACGATCCCGGTGAAGGGGTGATCCGGATCGACGGCCATGACCTGCGCAGTCTCGACTACGACATCTACCGTCGGCAGATCGGCATCGTGCTTCAGGACAACTTCCTCTTCACCGGCACCATCGAGGAGAACATCAGGTATGGACGCCCTGAGGCCACGGAGGAGGAGGTGAGGCACGCCGCAGGATTGGCCAATGCCTGGGAGTTTATTTCCAGGATGCCGCACGGCCTCAAGGCCAGGGTGGGACAAGGAGGGTTGAGTCTATCCGGTGGCCAACGCCAGCGCATCGCTATCGCCCGCTGCCTGCTCAAGGATCCGCGTATCCTGATCTTCGACGAGGCCACCAGTGCGCTCGACAACGAGAGCGAGGCGTTGGTTCAACAGTCGCTCGACACACTGATGGAGGGCAGGACCGTCTTCATCGTAGCCCACCGTCTCAGCACCATCCGCAGGGCGGGTCGCATCGTGGCCATGGAGGAAGGGCGCATCTCCCAAACCGGCACCCATGAGGAACTGATGGCGGTGGAGGGAACCTACCGGAAGCTGCAGAGCCTTTCGGTCCTGCGGGAAGCTCCCGCAGCCTGAACGACATGATCTCCTCGGCGAATATCAAACTCCAGGCACGTCTCCGCAGGATGCGTCTGCTTATCATAACCGCCGCGCTGCTCGTGCTGCCGCTGATGGCGGCAATGGTGCTGCTCCTGCCCGTGGATGAGAAGGTGAACGCCGGGGGTGTCGTGCGCGCCCGTGAGGACATTCATGTCTTTGCGCCTCAGGAAGGGGTGATCAAGTCCGTCAGGTGCAGCGAGGGAGCGCAGGTGCGCGCGGGGGATCTTCTCTTCGAGTTGGATGACACCCCCTCCCGACAGCATCTCGCGACTGCGGAGGCCTCGCTTTCCGAGGCTCTGGCCACACTCAAGCTTAAGCAGGCACAACTGGAAAAAACCAACGAACTGCCCCTCCCCAAGGAGTTCTGGCATGTGCCGGAAGAGTTGGTTCAGGCGAAGGAGAAACTTGCCCTGGCAGAGCGTGAATCCAGTCGCTACGAGAGTCTCTCCAAGAGCGGAGGTGGGAGTCGTCAGGAATATGACAGGGCCTTGGCCGCAAGGGAGGTTGCCCGCGTGGAGGTTGAGAAAATCAGCGAGAAGATCGAGGTGCTTCGCCACGGATTCCGTGATCGCGTTCTGGCCGAGGCCGGAGCCGAAGTGGCGGCCGCCAAGGCCGTGGTGGATCGATGGAGTGTCGAGCGCGACAACGCATCCGCCCTGCTCGCCCGATGCCGGGTTCTGGCGCCCCAGGATGGCATCATCACGTTGGTGGAGAAGCGGCGAGCCGGGATGGCCGTTAGTGGCGGTGAAAAGCTGGCCCATCTCTCAAGGGGACCTGCCGACCGGGTGAAACTCTCCATGGGCGAGGAGAAGATCAAGCGTGTCGCACCCGGGCAGGTCGTGATCATGCGCCCGCTCTCGATTCCGTGGTTCAAGTACGGCTACGCCCGCGGCGTGGTCCTGGAGGTTTCCCCCGAGCCTTCCCGATCCGAGGAAGAAGCACCGGCACCCTCGCAGCAGAGAAGTTACAAGGCGCTGGTGGAGGTGACGGAAACTCCCACCGAACTAGCTCTTGGCTCGACCGTGAATGCCGATGTGATCCTGCGCCGCCGCCCCCTCTGGTGCGTCTTTCTCCCTGCCGCCTGGGATCGTTAGGGAGAGTGCATCTCTCGCCACATTCAGTGGGAGAGATCGTCGTGAGGGGTGATTTGAACCTTTCCCTGACTGCCGTAATCCCAGATTTTGAACTGGAACCGGAAGTTCCGGTAAAGGGGAGTTAAAAATTGTTAGAAACGTTACAAGGTTACAAGGTGGAACCGGAAACCCCTGAAGCTGAATTCGAGAAGGTGCCATCAAGAAGTTTACTGATTATGGCTCGGCTCGGAGAGTGGAATGAGTGCCTGCTGTCAGCACGTTGTAACGTTTTAACAGTTGACGCCACTTGCCTCCCGGCAAGCGGTGGCGCCCTTACGGGTCACGACTGCGCGTGATCTTCCGCGCATGTTCCAGCATGCTTGGTTCAACGGTTTTAAC
>JBAPTI010000130.1:0-9432 GCA_049282095.1 Chthoniobacterales bacterium | reverse complement strand
ACGCTCCATCCCTCTCCAAGTCCAAGCGCCATCGTAAAAAGTACTTCTGGTGTCATAGTCCACCATTCCTACCCAACTACCCCTCCTCTTCTCAACCCTTCCACCCACTCAATTTAGCGAGGAGCCGGAATATCCTTATTAACCTGGATCGGAACTGAGATCTTATGAACATGAATATCAAGAACCTGACCCTCCTGCTGACCATAGTTCTGGCGCTGAGTTCATCAGCCCATTGCGGAGAGCATATTTCCTCCGATGGGCAGGGTGGATACTGGACCAAGAACGGCCATGTTACCTCGGACGGACGCGGCGGTTACTGGACTAAGGAACCGCTGATTAAATCGCATGAAGGCCGCTGAAGAGCATTTGCTGATTTTTGAAGGCGCAAGTGCTGGGCGATACCCGCAGCGGTCTCGCCCAAGCGAGCAACGCCACAAAAATCGACAAATGGCTTCAGCCCTCCGGGTTGCGGAGATAATAGGCCGGGGGCTGTGTTGGCTTCGCGGTTACAGCCCACTGCGGGGATGCGCCCGCGAAGCCGCCTTGCCCGCGGCCCATTCTTCCCGCAACGGCCTCTATGCGATTAAAACAGCGGTTCCCTACCAACCCTGGCCGGCAATCCCTGGCACGGTAGATCCCAGGCTGTCCGAGTGAACAGCCTGGAACCTTATTCGGATGACTACTTCTGCCCCACTGCCTTGACTGCTGACACCACGTTCCCGACCTCTTCCTCCAGTTGACGGGGGTTGAATCCGGGTTGCTTGGTCTTCTCCACAATGCGGGTGATGGCGCTCTCGTCGAGGCCTGGCAGGAGTGCCTTGAGTCCTGCGAGTTCCTTGGCGAGGAGGGCGGAGTTGCTGCCGAGGAGGGTGGCGATTCCGTTAATGGCTTGTTTGATCTGCTGCTGGTTCATACGTGTTGGTGGGTTGGGTGTTGTTGCCGAGGACACCGTGTCGTTGCGGCTTTTCTATTTTACCGTCGTATATTCGCCTCTTTCTCCGATCGAGGCTCTCCTCGTCAAGGGACTTTCCACAGCCCCCTAAAGGGGGCTTTTTTTCAGATCGAATTGCCTGACCGTCGTGAAGGACTGGGGGATGGGAGTTGAAAATGACGTGTCTTGTGAGACAATCCTTGCGTGGCTTGCCCCCACGTTCCCTGTCACATTTACCTCCAGACTCCATCCTTTGAACCCATGAATTTCTTCCCCTTCTCACGCAGGCCTAAGAAGGGGGCGGTCCGGAAGCCGTCGCGAAAGTCCGTCGGCAAGCAAAAGTCGGATCTGGATCTCGAACTGGAGAGAGTCAGGAGGGAAAAGGAGGATGCCGATCGCAAGGCCGCCGAGATCCAAGCCAGGATCGATGACATTCCAAAGCAGATCAAACGGAGGGAGGAGAAAGAGCTTCAGAGGATCAGGGATCGGGCCAAAAGAACCAAGACCATGGGATTTGACAAAACCCCTCAAAAGGTCAGATCCGTCGTGGATGGTGCGAGGATGACAAGGAGTCAGCAGAGGGCCGTCATGAACAGGTTCCTGCTCCTTTGCGCCCTGCTTGCTGGAATGCTTTATTTTCTCTGGAAGGCGGCGCGGTAAGGGGACGGGGGGTAAGCGGGATAGGCCGAGTCGAGCGTCGAGCGACGAGGGACGAGGGACGAGGGACGAGGGACGAGGGACGAGGGCTGGGGGCAGAGTATGAAATGGGTGATGGGCAATCGGTGAAAGGTTATAGGGGGAACCGGGTGGGAAGAGGCGGCGTTTAAGAAGGGGACATAATACCATCTCCACTCTTATTCCGGTTGAATCAGCTGGTTCTTTCGGCGATGGGCGTTGTTGTCATCCCTCGGGTTATCTTCGGATAGCCCTCGGTCTTCCGCCTAGCCCATCACCAAAATCCCTTCGCCAATTCCACCAGACTAATCATGGAAATGGTATAAGGCCATATTGACTACCTAGGTATACGGGATTAGGGATTAATAATGTCGTTCAAAGATTACATCGTGACCGATCGATCGATCTGCGGCGGTCAACCCGTGATTCGTGGAACCCGGGTGACATTACGCACTGTTCTGGCCTCTCTGGCCGATGGGGACTCCATCGAGGATATCCTAAAAGCATTTCCTACCCTGTCGAGTGAGGCTGTGCGGGCGGTGATCGCCTACGCTGCCTCCTCCGCAGAGGAGGATCTTCCGCTGCCACCCGTCCCGGTAGCCGCGTGAGGATCAAGCTGGACGAAAATTTACCCTCCTCTCTGGTGGGGATTCTCTCGGGATTTGGCCATGAAACCGATACGGTCGAGGATGAGGGGATCAATGGGAAGCCCGATGAGATCGTTTGGGATAGAGCCCAGCGGGACGGGCGCTTCCTGATCACTCAGGATCTGGATTTCTCTGATATCCGCAAGTTCGCTCCCGGAACGCATCATGGGATCCTTCTGATCAGGATGCGTGATCCTTCAAGGCGTGCCCTGGAGGAGAGAATCGGGGCACTGTTTGCCATGGATGAATCCAATTCGTGGAACAGAGGATTCATCGTGGCAACGGATCTGAAAATCCGTGCAACTTTAGCTCCTGTGTGATCATCGACGGGTAGCCCATCTGACCGACTTCATGCCTCGCGGGATCATCTGTAATCCTCCCAGACAAAGTTCCAAGTTGAAGTTGGAAAGGTGAAGTGTCTGGAACCCTTGCCGATGTCCTGCTTCCGGGCTAGGGTTCTCACATGCTTAAGTCATACCAAGTAATCAAGGATGCCGATACCGAGGCGAGGGAGTTACAGGAGGCCCTGAAGTCTGTGGGGGAATCCCTCCGTTCTGCTGTCGTGAATGTCTTGGGGGAAAAGATGACCTTCGGGCAGTTCAAGGTGCTCCATCAGGACAAGATGAAAGCTCGCAAGCAGGTGCCTGCACGTGGCTGAGAGAAAGCCGGTCCTCGTGGTGGTCGCGGGTCCGAATGGTTCCGGAAAAACTGCGATCACGGATATTTTGCGGGGTCGTCATGACCGGACCGATGGGCTGGTCGAGGTGAACCCCGATAGAATCGCCCAAGAGGAATTCGGGGACTGGAATGATCCTGTTGCCATTCTAAGAGCAGCGAAAAAGGCGGATGAAATACGGGAGGAATGTCTCCAAACAAAGCAGGGATTGCTCTTTGAGACAGTTCTTTCGACGCCTGGTAAGGTTGAATTTATGAGGAGAGCCAAGGATGCCGGCTTTTTCGTGAGACTTGTCTATGTCGCGACCGATAGTCCCGAGATCAATGTGATGAGAGTCGCATGGCGAACTGCCAGAGGGGGGCATGATGTCCCGGAGGATAAGATCGTGGCACGATATGCCAGATCCTTGACTCTCGCCGTGGATGCGGCTCGAGTGGCCGACAGGGCCTATTTTGTTGATAATTCTAGGGATGCGGAGAATCCGGAGGAATTGACAGCTCCCTTCACGGTATTCCGTACGATCAAGGGAACGGTGGCTGAAGAGTATGTGACGCCGGATCAACTCCCGCCTTGGACCTTGCCGATCTACCAAGCGCTGCGACAAAAAGAATGAATGAAGAACGAAGCCGCTGTAAGGATTGCAGGTATGACCACCCTCCTCGAGATCGAGACTGCGGCTGAGACTCTTCCTGAGACTCAGCAGCGCGAGCTGCTGCTCTTTTTGATGGAGCGTCTTCGAGTTAAGGGGCCGGCTCTCCCCGAGCCCAGACTCTTCTCCAAGGATCAGATTCAGGGATGGATCTCTGAAGATGAGGAAGACATGCGCCGCCTTCAGCGCGGCGCGTGAAGATCTTCCTTGATAGCAGCGTCCTGCTGGCGGCCGCCGGCAGTGCACATGGATCATCCAGGGGCCTCTTTGATCTTCAGCAGTCGGGAGGATGGAGCCTTCTTTACAGCCCTTATGTCGGGTCTGGGCGGAAATCGGTGATGGGAGTTGGGCCGAACGAGGCTATGACACGCATCCCGATTGCGTGGCGTGAGTGGATGTGGGATTGTTCTTCCAAGCATCAGGAGTTCCATCGCGAGAGCGGTGGATGCCAACCGGGGGAGAGACAACCCCAAGGTGGATGGACAGCGAAAGCGGTCCGATGTGCGGCGGGGAGAAATCCGCCGAACCAAAAAATGTCTCCCGGAATTCAACCGCCGCTTCCTGATCGGAGCCGGCGGTTTTTTTCGGATTCCTGGTGTTCCAACCCAAAGAAAAGACACCATGAGCTCAAAACTATCCCGACGACACTTCCTTATCACGGGGGCCTCGGCACTGGCAGCCTGTTTCCTGCCTGCTGACATCCTGCGGAGGGCACGCCAGTACCGACTCGATCATGACGATGTCCTGATTGAGGAACCGGATCAATGGACCTCAACACTCTACGCGAATCCACAGGACTCCAATGTATGGCAGTTCTCCCTGGACGGTCGCACCGGTGAGTGCCCCGAGGCTCCGACGTGGCGCGACTGGCTTGAGAACTACGAGGCCATCGACACCCATGACCGCAATGCCTTGGCGGACTGGATCCGCAAGCACCGCAGTTGGCACGGCATTTCGCCAAGAAGCCGGGATTGGCTCGAGATGGAGGTCAGCCCCATGGTCTGGGCGAGCTATCTCGAGGGTCAGTATGCCTATCAGGACTCTCCGGAAGCCAGGGCTCTCGAGTACTTGTCTGGGCTAAAACTCGCCAACGGGCCTATCAGGGACGAGGTGGGCAGGAGTGTGGGTGATCTCAAATACTACCACGGGGTTCATCCCGGCAACGACTGGCACTTCGCCGAGGCCGAGGGAGAACTGGTTCTCCCTGCACTGCAGCATCGGCTCCGTGAGCTTGGTGAGAAGAAACGCATCGTCCTCGCATAGGGCAATCTGAACCACGAGTACTGAAAACACACCGACACCCGACCCGGAGAGGGATCCCAAGGCCATGTTCGACCGATTCAACGAGAATCTGCGGCGGATTCTGGGACCCAACATGGTGAACACACCGCCTCGGAAGCCGCCAGAACCGGGCGAGCCTATCAAGGTGCGCTTCACGTTCATTTCCCGTCCGAGGGAGAGCAATGATGAAGCCGATAAATCATCCCGGTCATGAGCAGCGCCCAATCACGAAACCTCAGGAACGCACTGAAGTATCTCCTGCCGTCCGAGAACAAGCGGATCTTTCGTGTGGAGCTCCCCGGGCCGCAAACTCCCGAGCGATGGAAGATGCAAATCGGTTTTTTAACGGATCACTGCGAGATGAGAGTACTCGCTAGCGGTGGGCAGCCTCCAGTAACTTGGCGGTCAGCCAAGCAAAGATGAGCAGGATGGGTATCAATCGCCATCCGACGCCGGATTTGGGGCGTCGAAACGGCTTGTCAGGATGTTCGATGGCCTGATCGATAACCCAGTCAGGTAAAGGGTGCCCGTGAGTGGAGTAGTATTTCTTTAGGACCCTTCGGGTGTGCTCGAGCCTAAGTTTTGTGATGGCTTCAATAAGCTGCTCTGCCTGCTCTTCACCAAGGATGCTGACCCTGGCGGCGTCGATCTCAGTTGCAAATGACTGGATCTTCTCGACCTGATCTTGGCGGATCGGGCACTCCCCGGGGGCTCGGTCAGGGAGCGAGATGACGGCCTGAGTTGAGTGGGACATGATCCACGAGTCAGATGGTATCGGGACCTCGTCGTGAGCAACCCTGCGGTGAATGGCGAGTATCTGAGTGCGCGAGGGGGTAATGCCTAAGACCGGCAGGGTGATCCCCCGACCCGAGGGGATGGATCCAGCGGGTGAATTGTGATCCTTAGAAGAGAGAGGGAAACGCCTCATGTGTCCTGGTGGGGTGGGATCACGGGAGGGCATTCCTCAGCGTTGCGTTGATCTTGGTATCTCCTGAAGAAATCCATGATCTCATCCAGGTGATGGCGTTCATCATGAGTCGGGATAAAACTCTCCGTTTCACAGGTAACGGAGAGACGACTCGAGTGATCCTCGTTGAGCACGATTTTTAGAAGAATCATTGCTTGCCATGCGTTATACAACAGATCGCTTGTCATGCAATGAAAATACGTATTACGGCGTTGTTTCCCGGTCGGTATCCTTGGGGGCTCTTTTAGTAATGCTCTTTGGCAGTTGCTGTTGCTGTCCCGGAGCCGACCCGAGATTAAGAATGCGCAGGGCCTCATCCCGGATCCCCTCCTTCGTCGGCATGTAGTTTTCAATGACGAAACGAATGACCTGATCCCTGCTCATGGGGCGGAATACTTGCAGAAATCGAAAGCGGGATTTCGGGCTTGGATTTTCAAACTCTCCAAGTTCGAGTGTCTCCCAGGTTCGTCCCTCAAGCCTCTGCCTGATTCGTCTTTCGAGGTAGAAGCCCCAAGACTTGGAGTAGAAGAGGGTTTCGTGGATATCCTGATATCGAGCATGTTCGTCGGGAACACCCCCGATGCTCATGATCTCTTCATCCAGTTTCGTATTGTATCTCTGACTGTTGTTGTGTTGCATTACGAAAAGCATCTCACAGCAGATAGGACACCAAGCGTCCTATGCCAAAGATAAGTGCAAAGCCAGAAATGCTGGCAAGGGCATCAAAAGATTCGTTTTCCACTATTAGCGCATCTCGCCTGCATCCCATCAGGATGCGATTCCTATTCCCGATCACCTATTTGATGGCTTTGCCCCCCCCCGCCAGATCCAAAAAGTCTTCAGCCTTCCGCCTTCAGACTAACAGCCTCGCATTCGGTTCCCCCTCACCCCTATCTCCTATCTGCTCGGTCCTGCCTGCGTGGGGATTCCGGCCCGCTCCAGCGCTGAGCCGAACTGTTCGCTGGCACGGACATTGCGCGAGGTTTTGGCCGCGGGGGAATATCGGAAGAGGAGAAGGAGAGCCGTAACGAGAATCAGGAGTTCGGCCGCCAGAAGCCGCTGGCGATGCGTGGTGCGCGCGAGCCAACCTGGGATGGCCTGCCACGCCATGGCTTAGGCGAGCTTCTTTGCCAGGATCTCGCCGGCGACGGCGGGGTTGGCTTTTCCCTTGGAGAGTTTCATGACCTGCCCCTTGAGGAAGTTGAGTGCGGCTTCCTTGCCCGCCTTGTAGTCGGCCACGGAATTCGGGTTGGCGGCGATCACTTCGTCGCAGAAGGCCTCGATGGCCCCGGTGTCGCTGACCTGCTTGAGCCCCTTCTCCTCGACGATGACGGCGGGTTGCTTGCCGCTGGCCATCATCTCGGCAAAGACCTCCTTGCCCTGGCGGCCGCTGATGTTTCCCCCCTCGATGAGGGCCGTGAGTTCGCCGATGTGAACCGCCTTGATAGGGCACTCCGAGAGATCGAGCGAGGCGGCGGAGAGTGCGCTCAGAAGGTCGTTGATGATCCAGTTGGCGACGCTCTTGGGCTTGGTTGAACCCTTGGCAGCAGCCTCGAAGTAATCGGCCAGCGCCTTGTCATCGGCGAGCACGGCCGCGTCGTAGTCGCTGATGCCGTAGTCGGCGACGAAGCGGTCCCGTTTCGCCTGGGGCAGCTCGGGCATCCCCACCTTGGCCGACTCGACGATCTTCGCGGTGCGGACGGGGAGAAGGTCGGGATCCGGGAAATAGCGGTAGTCGTGGGCCGACTCCTTGATGCGCATGAGGGTGGTCTCGCCGCGGTCGTCGTCCCAGCGGCGGGTCTCCTGATCGAGCTTCACTCCCTTGCTCACGAGTTCGATCTGGCGCTCGATCTCGAAGGCGAGCGCGCGGCGGACACCGCTGATGGAGTTGAGGTTCTTCAGCTCGATCTTGGTGCCGTATTCCTTCTGGCCCACGGGGCGGACGGAGACGTTCACGTCGCAGCGCATCTGGCCCTTCTCCATGTCGGCGTCGCTGATCTCGCCGTAGACAAGGATCTGGCGCAGGGCGGAGAGGTAGGCGAAGGCCTCCTCCGGGGAGGCGATGTCGGCCTCGGAGACGATCTCCATGAGCGGGGTGCCGGCACGGTTGAAGTCGATGCCGCTGGAGCTCTCGAGGTGGAAGCTCTTGGCGACATCTTCTTCCAAGTGGATGCGGGTGAGGCGGATCGTCTTGCCCGGGGTGGCGATGCTCTTCTGGGCATCCTTCGGATAGGCCGTCTCATGCAGCGGGACGCCGCCGCCAAGGCAGAGCGGCTGGTCATACTGCGAGATCTGATAGTTCTTCGGCATGTCCGGGTAGTAGTAGTTCTTGCGGTCGAACTTGCAGACCTCGGGAATCTCGCAGTCGAGCATCATGCCGGCGCGGGCGGTGAGCCGGAGGGCCTCGCCGTTCATGACGGGTAGGGCGCCGGGCAGGCCGAGGCAGGTCGGGCAGGTGTGGGTGTTCGGCTCGGCGCCGTACTCGACCTTGCAGCCGCAGAACATCTTGCTCTTGGTCTTGAGCTGGGCGTGGACTTCAAGGCCGATCGTGACGGAGTATTCGGTGCTCATGGTTTCTTGGCGGTGCTGGGAATCGCTGGGGAAATAGCAGTGGAAGAGGTGGAAGATTTGGGAGCAGTGGTTTTACCGCTTCCCGGTTTCTGAGGCGAGCGCTGAGAAGCGGGTGGCTGGGGAGCCCCTTTCCGGAGGGGCGCCTGCGGTTCCAGGGCGTAATCGAGGGCCGCCGTCAGGTTGTAGGCCTGAAGCTGGGCGATCAGCTGCGGGTCGTTCATGGCCGCCTGCACGTGCTTGTTGCGGATCAGGGGGAGGATATTGCGGCTCTCGGCCGCCTTCTCAAGCTGGGGATCCTGCAGAAGGGCCGCGATGTGGGGATTGGCGATGATCTTCAACGTCTCGGGATACTGGCAGAAGCGTTCCAGCGCCTGCTGGTCGCCGGCCACCATGGAGACCTTCACGATGTTGTCGTAGAAGGAGGTCGGCAGGGGGTCCGCTTTCTGGAGCGTCTTCCCGGTGGCTCCCAGCTCAAGCGACTCCTTGAGCTTGATCAGGAAGAGGGCGTTCTTCTCGGTGGCCGGAGACCTCCCCTCGTTGCGGGCCTGCACCACGCGGAGTTCACCGAGCGCGCCCAGACCCCGGATCATCGTGATGCTTCCCCAGACCAGGAGGAGTCCGTAAATGAGACCGCAGATGGCGCCGCCCAGGCCGAATCCCCAGCGGACGACCCCGGAGTGGTTCTCCGTGGTCTTGAAGAGAAGTCCCGCCACCAGTGAGATGGCGATGTAGATGCCGACGGCGACGACAAGTCCGACGATGGCGGGCGCAAGCAGGGGGGGCGTCTTGGTGACGAACCCGATCACCGTCCCGGTGGCCCCCGCCGCGGTGGTTCCCCCGATCCAGGCGCAGAAGAGGGCCGCCAACCGGAGCAGGCCCCGTACGGCGCCGAATTTCCAACCGCGCCAGACCTCCCAGATCAGGAAAAGCGTGGCCGCGATGAAAAGATACCGCTGCCATTCTGGGGAGCCGTCGAGAAGCATGACTCTAGGGATTTAGACTGAAGGCTGAAGGCTGTCAGCTACTGAAACAAAC
>JBAPTI010000129.1:0-3378 GCA_049282095.1 Chthoniobacterales bacterium | reverse complement strand
AGATAACCGGCCGGGGGCTGTGTTGGCTTTGCGGTTACAGCCCACTGCGGGGATGCGCCCGCAAAGCCGCCTTGCCCGCGGCCCATTCTTCCCGCAACGGCCTCTATGCGATTTAATCAGCGGTTCCCTATGGGAAAAGCGAGGTAGACTGGCAAAGCCAGCCTGAAAGGCGAGACGTGCGTGAGCACGCGAGTTAATTCGCAAACGAGGCCTTGGGAAAGCCGAGTAGTAGCCTCCGTAGGAGGACCCTTAAGGGTGAGCCTCGCGGGCGCGAGCGAATACAATCCCTTCGTTAGCTCACGCCTTGTCGCCAAGGAGTTGGCGGCATTCCACTTTCAATCTCCGGCGGGAACAAGATCCGGTTTCCTGATCGGTTTCTGGTTGGGAGAGGGGAGTACCTCATCGAGGTGGAAGATGTCCTCCTCCTCGGTCTCATCCGTTTCCAAAGGGGCAAATCGCTCGGCCTTGAATCCACGCTCGATCCCCAGCTTGTTGGTGGGGTTCCGAAGTTCCGTGAGGTAGACGGCCACTTCGCCGGGATTGGCATTGAAGTCGCACCCCGGAACCAGGTCCCGGATGTGATAGGTGTTCCCCTTCTTGGGAAGCTGGTTGTACAAGGCCTGAATTCCCAAGGGGAAGGAGTCGTCAATGCAAACGACGGCTTGGCCGGGAAGGAACATCTTTTTGTCCGAGAGGTCGTGAAACGGGTTTCTACTTCGATACAGCCTGCTTGCGGCTCTGGACATAGGCGCTCCGTGTCGCAAGGTAAGGATCCACCGCATCCTTGGTGACTGCGTCGTAGGCGCTCATTCGTCCGTTCATGCTACGTGCCGTATTGGGGTAGTTCACGGCCAGCGAGGTGGCGCCTCCGAGTCCTCCGATGACTCCAAAGGTGACCCATGTCACGGGACTCAGGGCGACGTCGCCGGCAAAGCCTGCTGTTTCTCGCAGGCTCTTGGGGCCGATCAGCGGAAGGACGATGTATGGTCCGTGACCGATGCCCCACTGGGCGAATGTCTGGCCGGTGTCCTCGGGAGGAACGTCGGTCAGGGCGGGGATGCGGTCGGAGACTTTCATGATGCCTGCGACACCGGCGGTGCTGTTGACGACAAACTTCCCGGTTTCCTTGCCTGCGCGCTGGAACTTTAACTGGAGCAGGTCGTTCACGAAACGAACCGGATATTCGAGGTTGTCAAAGACGTTGTAGACTCCCTTCCTCACGGGTTTCGGCAGAATGGTATCGTAGGTGCGGGAAACCGGCTTGAGAATATACCTGTAGAACTGGTGGTTGACCCAGAAGGTGCCGCGGTTGACCGGTTCGATGGGGTCGGCGATCAGGGCCACATCACTGTACTCGTCGAGATCATCGTTGGTAGGGGCGGTTGATTTGCCCGTGCTTTTGGCTGGTGGGGCTTTTGCCGGTTTGACGACGGTGATTTTGGCAGGCGCAGGAGTGGGTGTTGGAGTTGCCTTTGGCTTGGGAGTCGGCGTTGGCTTTGCAGACGAAGTGGAGCAGGCGGCATGCACTCTTGCCTGCGGTTCCACCGCGCTGCGCAGATAGCAGGTTGCCCCGGAGTTTCTGCCTCTTGCCCCCAAGGTCCTGACGGGGACGATCCCCTCCCGGGTGATTCTGACAATCGGGGAATCGGAATTATCCGAAGCGGCTGGAAGCATCCTTACAGCAACCGCAAAGACTGACATGATCAGCAATATGGTCCGGGTTCTGTTCATTGGTTGGGAATCGAGATGAAAACCTCCTCTTACCTTTCATGTCCGGAGCGGAATGGCAATGCGTTTCTGTGGAGATAGCCAGCTTTCGGGGGGGCGTTTGGGGGTTAAGGCTTCCGAAAACGGGGCAGGGGATGCAACATCCCTCCCGTGGACTCATCGGATTTCTTGGACACTCTGCTAGACCGCGATGGCGCCGTGATCTGGCATCCCTTCACCCAGCATGGTCTGGGGCGGCCCCTTCTTCCTGTGGCGCAGGCCAGGGGTGCCATGCTCCGTGACACGCAGGGACGGGAATACCTGGACATGATCTCTTCCTGGTGGGTGAACCTCCATGGCCATGGTCGTCGGGAGTTGGCCCAAGCTGTCGCGGAACAGATCCAGCGTCTCGATCATGTGCAGTTCGCCGGGGCCACGCACGAGCCCGCCGTACGTCTGGCGGAGCATCTGCTGGAGAAGGCGGGACTCGCTGGGAGTGCGAGGGTCTTCTACTCGGACAACGGCTCCACGGCCGTGGAGGCAGCACTGAAGATCGCCCACCAGCATTGGGTGAACCGCGGTGCGCCGCGACGGCTCTTCGCCACGCTTCGCGGCAGCTACCACGGTGACACGGTCGGTGCGATGAGTGTCGGGCGCAGTTCCGGGTTCTTCGATGCCTTCCACGGGATGATGTTCGAGACCATCTCCCTGCCTGTCCCGCTGATCTGGAACGGATTCGCCAACGAGGAAGGGGAGAAGGCGGCGTTGGAGGAGGTCGCCCGTCTTCTTGAGGGTGATGCCGACTCCATGGCGGCTCTCATCGTCGAACCCCTTGTCCAAGGGGCCGGCGGGATGAGGTTTCACTCACCCCGGTTCCTTGAAAAGCTCTGCGCTCTCTTCCGTAATCGGGGCATCCCCGTGATCTTTGACGAGGTCATGACCGGATTCGGAAGGACAGGAAGTTTCTTTGCCTACCAGCAGACCGGCATCATTCCCGACATGATCTGCCTCTCCAAGGGGATCACTGGCGGCATTCTTCCGCTCGCGGTGACGATCGTTGCGGAGAACCTCTTCGACTCCTTTCTGGGGAATGACTTCTCGACCGCCCTCGCGCACGGCCACAGCTACACGGCCAATCCCGTCGCCTGCGCGGCCGCTCTCTGCAGTCTCGATCTCCACGAGCAGACTGATTCCCTGGGGCAGGTGGATCGGATCAACTGCCGGATGGCGCACCATCTAGGACTTCTGGCGGGCAACCCCCGGATCGAGCATCTTCGCATTCTGGGAGGGATCGCCGCCTTCGATCTGGCCGGGGTGGAGAGTGCTTATTCAGCGGCCGCGGGTCGCGAGTTGGCGGCGTATGCCCAAGAGAATGGCCTGCTGATGAGGACGATCGGAAACGTCATCTACTTCATCCCCCCTTACTGCATCACCGACGAGCAGATCGACACCGCCTTCGGGGTCATCGGGGAGTTTCTCGGAAGGCAGAAGGCATCATGAAGAAGACTGAAGGCTGAAGGGCTGTGGGTAGGTGGAGCCTCCCAGTGTGCGTTGATTCCTTTGAGTGAACTCCGGTTCATCGCTCCACGACCCTCGGGAGGACATGGCATTGTATTGTTTGAGGAAGCGCTGATTAAATCCCATGAAGGCCGCTGAAGAGCATTTGCTGAT
>JBAPTI010000128.1:0-26505 GCA_049282095.1 Chthoniobacterales bacterium | reverse complement strand
TTGGTGATGGGCTAGGCGGAAGACCGAGGGCTATCTGAAGATAACCCGAGGGATGACAACAACGCCCATCGACGAAAGAACCAGCTGATTTCACCGGAATAAGAGTGGAGATGGTATAAGGGCTCAGGGTAAAAAGCGAAACCGTAGGGAATGAACCTTCCTACTTTTCACTTTCGCACTTTCGCACTTTCGCACCCTTTTTCCATTCTACTCCCGTCGAATCGAAACAGCCACCCACTCCGCGTTGGGGAGGATGAATTTGCGGATGGTGATCTCGATCCAGCGGAGCCCGAATTCCGGGAGAAGAGAGGCCTCAAGGTCGTCGGCCAGAGTCTCGATTAGTTTGCGCGGACGCTCCTCCACGATCGCCGCAACCCGCAGGGCAACCGCATGGTAGTCGACGGTGCGGCTGATCTCATCGCCGAGATCAGGAGGCTGATCGGTGGCGGCGAAGCGAAGGTCGAACAGGAGGCGCTGTGGATCGGCACGTTCCTCATCAGGCACCCCGACCCGGGCTTTCAGCTCCAGTCCCCGTATCTCGATGATGCGTTCGGTTCCCATGATCAGAGGACGAACTTGATGTCACGGATCACCTTCTCCCCGAACTGTTCGCGGAGCTTGCGGATGATCTCGGGCTTCCAAGTCCGGTCGAGCTCGTAACGGACGCTGGGTTGGATCACGCGGATATGGAGAGTGCCTGCCACAAGTCGCTCGGGCTGGGAATGCTGGGCGATGAATTCCCCCACGATCCCCTTCCATGCGGCCGTGATGTCGGCCTCCTTGATCCGGGTGTCGAGCCCCAGCTTGGGAAGAAGCTTCCCTAGGATATCCGCAACCGGCGATGCGCGGTCGGGACGGGCGCTCTCGTCAAAGCCGCGCCACTCCTGCAGGAGACGCCTGGCGGCGGTCCATTTCGCGGGGAAACGGCCGCCTGCCGGTGTCATGCCCTGGGCAGGGAAAGGGGACTAGGCCGCGTCGTTGCCGATGGCCTCGACGGGGCAGCCCTCCATGGCTTCCTTGCAGAGAGCCTCCTCCTCGGGAGTCTCGGGCTGCTTGAAGACATAGGAGTGACCGCCATCCTCGTTGCGCTTGAAGTTGGCGGGTGCGGTTTCGCGGCAAAGATCGCAATCGATGCACTGGTCGTCGCAGTAGTAGGCTCCTGCGACATTCTCGGGATACTTATTGGATACGTCGGCCATAGTGACGGAAAGATTAAAAGCCCCCACCCTGATTGCAATGGTTTTTTTGGCCGCGCGTTGCCAAAATCGGGCTTTTGGTCAAAATCCCCTCCCATGAGCGATAACACGACTTCCCTGCCACCGATCCTCCCTACCGAGGGACGCCATGTCCTTCACCTCTACTACCGGGTCGAGCAGGAGGCGTGGCAGTATCTGGATGCCTCGGAAAAACGGAAGCGTCGCGACGGGTTGGCACGGCTGGTCCGTGAGATCCAGGGGATTCCCGACACCCAACTCCTCCCCTTCAGCGCGGTGAGCCCCAAGGCCGACCTAGGCTTCATGCTCGTGACGCCCGACCTGCAGGTGGCCGATCGCTGTGCCAAGCTCCTCGGGGAGGGACTCGGCGCCGGGATGCTCACCCCGACCTTTTCCTGGCTCTCGATGACAGAGCGTAGCGAATACACCATGACGGAGCCGGAATACACCGACACCCTGAGGGAGGAGGGCATCGGACCTACGCATCCGGAATTCGCCGGGAAGATGGCAGAGTTCCACGCCCGGATGGAGAAGTACATGCGCTATCGGATCGAGCCGGAACTTCCTTCCGCCGCCGAGTGGCCGGTTCTCTGCTTCTACCCGATGTCGAAGCGCCGCAATCCCAGGCAGAACTGGTATGCCCTCTCCTTCGATGATCGCAAGCGCCTCATGGCCGGACATGCCAAGATCGGGCGCACCTACTCGGGTCGCGTCCTCCAGCTCATCACCGGATCCACGGGCCTCGATGACATGGAGTGGGGGGTGAGCCTCTTCGCCAAGACCACCAGCGAGATCAAGGCGATCGTCTACGAGATGCGCTTTGACGAGGTGAGCTCGCAGTATGCGGAGTTCGGCGAGTTCTTCATCGGCATCAGGATGGACATCCCCGATCTCTGCAACCGGCTTAATCTGTGAGCAGGCTTGAGTCAGGCTCGGCACCGGAGGACAAGGAGATGCTCCTTGAGGAGATCCTGCGTCGCCATGCCCCGCTCCTGATCGCTTATTCGGGCGGCGTCGACAGCACCCTCCTGCTGGCGGTGGCCCATCGCACGCTGGGCAGGAACGCGACCGGCATCATTGCCGACTCCCCCAGCCTCCCCCGCGCCTCCTTGGCCGAGGCCCTTCGCGTGGCGGAGGGGATCGGGACCTCCGTGGAAGTCGTCGCCACCACGGAACTGGAGGATCCGCGCTACGCCGAGAATCCGATGAACCGTTGCTACTTCTGCAAGGCGGAACTCTTCGCCCGGATGGATCAGGTGGCCAAGGAACGGAAATTCGCGGCGATCGCCTACGGGGAGAATGCCGATGACCCCGCCCATCTGCGCCCCGGATCCGTGGCTGCGGCCGAGTTCTCCGTCATCGCCCCGCTCAAGGAGGCAGGCCTCACCAAGGCCGATGTCCGCGCTCTCTCTCGCAAACTCGGCCTCCCCACCGCAGATGCCCCGGCCCAGCCATGCCTCAGCTCCCGCATTCCGCACGGCACACCCGTGACCCGGGAGGCTCTGGACTTCGTGGAGAGGGGCGAGGCGATCGTGAGGCAGTTCGGATTCAAGGTCTTCCGCGTTCGTTACAGGGCACCGGAAGCTGAGGGAGGATCAGGTCGCCCAGGAGCCAAGATTCAGGTCGCCTCCGGGGAAACGACACGGCTCGAAGCGACCAGGCACACCGTCATCGCCGCACTCTCGGCGAGCGGATTCGGTCGGGTGGAGATCGATCCAACTCCGCTCCAAAGGTAGCGAGGCAAGGATTCTCGCGCGGAGGCGCAGAGAACGCAGAGTTTTTGAACCCAGATTTTGCATTAGAGCGGCGTTGACAGGTTTGAGCGTTTCACCCGGATGGTGAGTCCCTGAAGGGTTAAAAGCGTTACACCGTTAAAAGGTTAAAAGGGGTCTGAAGTCCGAGGCCGAATTGAACTCACACAGGCATCTTTTGACGGCGCCTTCCCTGACATTCCCCTTCCGAATCTCGGGTCAGGGCTCTCCCGGATCCACGTTGTAACATTTTCACTTTTTAACTCTTTTAACGCGGCCTCCAACTATTTCAGGAATTCCCAATGCAAATTCCGGGTTTAATGTTCTGAACGGATTCCTTTCCATGACCTCTGCGCCTCTGCGGGAAATTTCACCGAGATCAGCCTTTTCCCCAACCTGTCTCGCAGAGCCACATCGTCTCCCCGAATTCAGTGGGGATATCCCTCTTCAACGCGGCAGCAACCTCGGCGCCTGTCCCCGGGTTCATCACGGCCACCATGGTCGATCCTGAGCCGGTCATGAAGGCGCTCTCCACCCCCGGTTGCTGACACAACCACTCCTTCATCACGGGGAGAAGGAGGTATTTCCCAAAGACAGGAGCCTCCAGATCATTAGTGATTTCGATGTCCCCGAGCCATTGGGATTCCTGTGACGGAATGCCGGCCTCCGAAGCCTTCATTTCGGCATAGCGTTTGTAGGCCCAGACCGTCGGCACAGGAAAGGGAGGCTTGATGAGCAGAAGAGTCCTCCCGGGCAATGCCGCCGCATCCTCAAGAATCTCCCCACGGCCACGGCACCAGGCCGCGCCGTCATGCAGGAAGAATGGGACATCGGATCCCAAGGATGCCGCCAGTTGTTGCAACTCCTCGGTGACGAGGGGCCGGTCAAAGATCTCGTTCATTCCCTTGAGCACGGCGGCCGCATCGCTGCTCCCTCCGCCGAGGCCGGCTCCATGAGGGATCCTCTTCATGAGGGAAATGGCCACCCCGTGCGAGATCCCCGTCTCTTCGCGGAAAGCCTCCACGGCCTTCACGCAGAGGTTCTCAGGTCCCGTTGGGAGATCCGGATCATTGCAAACCAGGGAGACCCCGTGTCCCGGCACGGCGGAGATCTCGATCTGGTCGGCAAGCTTGATCGGCACCATAAGAGTCTCCAGTTCATGGAAGCCGTCAGGGCGCTTTCCCAGAATGCGGAGAGAAAGATTGATCTTGGCCGGAGCGGCGAGTGTGATGGATGCAGATTCCCTGCTCATCTGCCCATCGTGTGAAACTGCCGTCCCGACCCCAAGACAAAATCATCGTCGCCCTTGATGTCCCCGACACCGACGGGGCGATGCGCCTGCTCGACGCCCTCGGCAGCCCCACCCTCTGCAAGATCGGTCTGGAGCTCTTCACCGCTCAGGGTCCCTCGGTTGTGAAGGCCGTCCAATCACGGGGAAGCTCCGTCTTCCTGGATCTCAAGTTCCACGATATCCCGAACACCGTCGCCCATGCCGTGCGCTCGGCGGCCGATCTGGGCGTCGCGATGACCACACTCCATGCCTCAGGCGGACCGGTCATGCTGGAAGCAGCAGCGAAGGCCGCCGCGGCCTCGGGAAACAACGATCTTCTCCTGCTGGCCGTGACGGTGCTTACCAGCATGGATGCCTCCCAGTTATCTGCTACCGGCATCAGCGTGGAGCCCAAGGAGCAGGTACTCCGCCTTGCGGGACTTGCCCCCGCTGCCGGCATTGGAGGTATCGTTTGCAGCCCTCTGGAAGTCACCGCGATCCGGGACTCACTTGGCAACGATCTCCGGATCGTGACGCCCGGTGTCCGTCCCACTTGGGCCGCCGCCGGAGACCAGAAGCGGGTGATGACACCCGCTGAAGCCGTGAAGGCAGGTTCCGACTGGCTTGTGATCGGCCGCCCCATTACAGCCTCCGAGAATCCTAAAGAGGCCTACGCCAAGGTGGTGACTGAGCTATCCTGATTACTGAATGACTCGCGCAGGCGCAGAGGTCGCGGAGGAAAAATGACTCACAGGGATAAAAGGGATGAAGGGGATAGGGCAGAACTAGGATCGTAATCTAACGTGGATCCAGCAACTATTTCATCCATTCTTGCCACCACATGTAGTTACCCCAGCAGTTTTTCTGTTGTTGTATAGGCAACTTCCTCTCTTTTATTTCATTTTCAAGCTTTTCAGGAGTCATCAAAACGTCCGCAACAGCCTTTCCCTCTTGGATTCTCACCCTCCATTGGGAGAATAAATAAGGAGGGCAATCCATTTGATGGTCTATGAAAAAATGTACCTCTTCAAATTTAACTAATTTAAACTTTTTATTTTGAAGAAAATAATCCATCGGCTGATGCCAAACTGAAGCAGGTGATTTATCAACTTTACCTGGATTCATAACGCTCATGTATTCACGTGCGATTTTGACCAATTCGACATCTGAAAGTTCCTTTTTCTGCTGACAACCTGTTAAAGCCAACAGAAACAAAAATAAGCTACAGAGCTTTTTCATGTCTTATAGGTATTCACCCCTCCATCAGGGAGGGTATGGTCGATTCGAATTTGTGTTCGAGATCAGCAACCTTCCAGTTGTAGGAATTCGATCCCGTCTGGATGGAGAGGTCGGCCTTGGCCGTGACTTCGCCGATCTTGCGGAAGGGAACTCCGGTGGCGGCGAGTTCCTTCTCGAGCGCGGCCACATCAGAAGCCTTCACGGAGATGACGATGCGGCCCTGGGTCTCGTTGAAGAGGACGACATCAGGACGATCGGTGGTCGCGCCGAGATCGATCGCGGCACCCAGTCCATTGCCGAAGCAGGACTCGGCAATGGTGACCGCCAGGCCACCCTCGGAGCAGTCGTGGGCGCTGCGCACGAGTCCCTTGCGGATAACTCCGAGCAGGGCGGCGTGGATGGCCTTTTCCTTGTCGAAGTCGAGCGACGGAGGAGCGCCCTCCTTGCGGCCATGAATGGCGAGCAGGTAGTGGGAAGCACCAAGTTCGCTGCCGGTCTCACCGATCAGGAAGATCTGGTCACCGGCCTCCTTGAAGGACTGGGTGGTGATGTGCGTCGCGTCGTCGATGCGGCCGACCATCGAGATGGTGGGGGTCGGGTCGATGGCCCCGGCAGGGCTTTCGTTGTAGAGGCTGACATTGCCTCCGGTGACGGGGACGTTGAAGGCGCGGCATCCCTCGGAGATTCCCTCCACGGCGGCGCGGAGTTGGTAGAAGTTCTCCGGCTTGTGGGGGTTGCCGAAGTTCAGGTTGTCGGTGACACCGAGAGGAACGGCACCGGAGCAGGCCAGGTTACGGGCGCACTCGGCGACGGCGATGCGCGCACCGACCGTGGGATCGAGGCGGCAGTAGACGGCGTTGCAGTCGGTGGCGGCGGCCAGGATCTTGTTCGCCTCGCGGACAATGAAGACGGCCGCGTCGGATCCGGGGAGAACCGCCGTCCCCGTCCGGACCATGTGGTCGTACTGGCGCCAGACCCAGCGCTTGCTGGCGATGCTGGGATGGGAAAGGAGCTTCGGCAGGACCGCGGAAGGATCGGCCTGAGGGACAGTCGAGAGGTCGAGCGGTGCGGGTGGAGTGAAGGGAGCCGCCTCGCGGAAATAGAGAGGGCCGTCATCGGCAAGCGAGCGGGCAGGAATTTCGACAACGACATCCTTGCCGTTGCGGACACGCATCATGCCGTCGTCGGTGACGGTGCCGATCTCGGCATAGGGAAGGTCCCACTTCTCGAAGATCCGCTTCACGACATCCTCCTGACCCTTCTTGACGATCACGAGCATACGCTCCTGCGACTCGCTCAGGAGAACCTCGTAGGGGGTCTGGCCCTTGGCGCGCTGGGGCACCAGCTGGATATCGATCTCGACACCGGTGCCGCCGCGGCTGGCGGTCTCGCAGGTCGAGCAGGTGAGTCCGGCCGCACCCATGTCCTGGATGCCAGCGACTGCGTCGGTGGCCAGCAGCTCGAGGCAGGCCTCGAGCAGAAGCTTCTCACGGAAGGGATCGCCGACCTGGACGGCGGGACGGTCGGCCTTGGATTCCTCGGTCAGCTCGCGCGAGGCGAAGGCGGCGCCGGCGAGACCATCACGGCCTGTCTCGGCGCCGACATAGAAGACAGGATTGCCCACACCCTCGGCGGCGCCGCGGGCGATCTGCTCGTGGCGGAGGATGCCGAGGCAGAAAGCGTTCACCAGCGGGTTGCCGCTGTAGCTCTCGTCGAAGTAGACCTCGCCGGCGACGGTCGGCAGACCGATGCAGTTGCCGTAGTGGGCAATGCCGGCAACCACTCCCGCGAAGAGGCGGCGGTTGATCCTGGCCTGCTCGCTGTCACCCTCGATGGAGCCGAAGCGGAGGGAATCCATGAGAAACACGGGTCGCGCCCCCATGGTGAAGATGTCGCGGATGATGCCACCGACGCCCGTTGCTGCTCCCTGGAAGGGCTCGACGGCGCTCGGGTGATTGTGGCTCTCGATCTTGAAGGCCACGGCCCATCCGTCGCCGATGTCGATGACGCCGGCATTCTCCTCGCCCGCCTTGACCAGGACGCTCGGGCCGGTGGTCGGGAACTTGCGGAGCTCGGGACGGGAGTTCTTGTAGGAGCAGTGCTCGCTCCACATGACGGAGAAGACACCGAGTTCCTCGAAGCTCGGCTCGCGGCCTAGGATGTCGAGGACCTTCTGGTACTCCTCGGGGGTGAGCCCGTGCTTGGCGATGAGTTCGGGAGTGATCGCGGGATTGGACATGGGTGAAAGGCTATTAGGCTGAGGGCTGAAGGCTGTTAGGAAAGAGGAACTGCAGAAGGGGAAAAGTGGGAAAGTGACAGGTTAAAAGGGCAGAATGCGAAGAGGGGTGACGTGGAGGCATCACTCTCTTTTTCATTCTTCATTCTTCATTTTGCCTTCGTCTTTTGAACCGCCTCGATCATCGACTGGAAGATGCCGCGGCCGTCAGTACCGCCGAGGAGAGGATCGCAAACACGCTCGGGATGGGGCATGAGGCCGAAGACATTGCGGCCGTGGCTGCAGATGCCGGCGATGTTCTCCAGAGAGCCATTGGGATTCGCCTCCGGGGAGACATTTCCCTTCGCGTCGCAGTAGCGCACGAGGATCTGGTTGTTGGCGTTGAGCTGCTTCAGGGTCTCTGCATCGGCGACGAAACTCCCCTCGCCGTGGGCGATAGGAATCTCGAGCACCTCTCCCTTGGTCATGGCGGAGGTGAAAGGGGAGTCGTTGTTCTCCACGCGGAGGTGGAGGCTCTCGCAACGGAAGAGTAGCCCTTTGTTGCGCATCAGCGTGCCGGGGAGGAGACCCGCCTCACAGAGGATCTGGAAGCCGTTGCAGATACCGATCACGAGCACGCCGGCATCGGCCGCCGCGCGGACGGCCCCCATGATCGGGGAGAATCGGGCAATCGAGCCGCAGCGGAGATAGTCGCCGTAGGAAAAGCCGCCAGGCAGGACGATGGCGTCGTAACCGGCAAGGGATGTCTCCTTGTGCCAGACGATCTCCGCCTTCACGCCGTCGAAGGAGGCCAGGGCCGCCTGGCAATCGGTGTCGCAATTCGACCCGGGGAACTGGATGACAGCCACCTTCATGTCCGAGGGCATCGTGGCAGCCACCTTAGGAAAGGATCTCGAGCTTGTAATCCTCGACCACCGGATTGGAGAGGAGGTCGTGACAGATCTCGTGGAGTTGCTTCTCGTCAGCTCCATCGACCTCGATCTCGATCGACTTGCCGATGCGGACGGAGCGGACTCCCTTGAGGCCCAGGTGCTCCATGGCGCGGCCAGCGGCCACTCCGGCCGGGTCAAGGATGGCGGGTTTCGGCATGACGGTAACGACGGCTTTCATAAAGGGTGGAAAATCGGGCTTAAGAGGCTAAGGGACAAGATGAAAATGGGAAAAGAGCCTACTCATTCGCAATTTTCCTTCAGCCTTCAGACTTCAGCCTTCAGACTGGATGGCATGAATCCCTCTTCCCCTTACGAGTTCCTCAAGTCACTGCTCAACACCCCCTCCCCCTCCGGATTCGAGACGCGGGGGCAGAAGGTCTGGGTCGATTACGTGAGCCGGTTCGCCGATTCGGTTGAAATCGACTCCTACGGGAACGCCTACGCGACGCTCAATCCCAAGGGTGATCCGACCGTGCTCATGAGCGGCCACGTCGATGAACTCGGCTTCATGGTCTCCCACATCTCGGAGGAGGGATTCCTCTCCATCAAGGGGATCGGCGGCGTCGACAATACACTTGTTCGCGGGCAGCGGGTCACGGTCCACGGCACCAAGGGATCTGTTCCGGGCGTCACGGGGCTCCTCGCCATCCACCTGCAGGAACCGGATGACAGGAAGAAGGTTCCCGACCTCCACACGATGCACGTGGACATCGGCGTCTCCTCCCGCAAGGAGGCTGAAAAACTGGTCTCCATCGGGGATGCGATCACCTACTCGGCGGAGTTCCAGGAACTCGCCGGGGGACGCTTCGCCGCGCGCGGTTGCGACAACAGGATCGGCGCCTGGACGGCGGCCGAGGGACTCCGGCTTGCCTCGCTCAAGAAGGGATCACTCAAGGCGAAGGTCGTCGCCGTCTCCACGATCCAGGAGGAGAACGGCCTCTACGGGGCATCGATGGCCGGCTACCGGGTCCACCCCGATGTCGCGCTGGTGGTGGACGTCACCCATGCCACCGACATCCCGAACTGCTCCAAGGCGAAGCATGGCGAGGTCTCCATGGGGAAAGGCCCCGTTATCAGCCTCGGCAGCGTCAACCATCCCGTCGTCAATGCGCGCCTCCGCGAGGCCGGAAAGAAAGCGGGCATTCCCCTGCAGGTCGAGGTGAACCCCCGTTGGACCGGCACCGACGCCGATGCGATCTTTAAGCAGAAGGGTGGTATCCCTACGGTCTCCATCGGCGTTCCGAACCGCTACATGCACTCGCCCGTCGAGATGATCCAGTATTCCGATCTCGAACAGACGGCGGAACTGCTCGCCACCTTCGCCCTCTCGGCAAAAAAAGGGGAACGCTTCGGGGTGAAGCTCTGAAAAGGCTAAAGACTGAAGGCTGAAGGCTGAGGGCTCATCTGGGGAAAAAACCCGGATGAATACCAGCTGGAACTGACCACCTTCCCACCTCCCCACCTTCAGGAGGCAGCGGGGGTCTCTTCCAGACGATTCCGGTAGGCGATCCTGGAGTGATGCATGCTGCCGAGTGAGGAGACCAGGGAGTCGGCGATCGACTGCAACTGACAGAGGGTGACCGGAGCCTCGTCGTACTGACCATCCTCGATCCGGTCGGCAAGGATGCCGTGGACAAGATCGTCGAGTCGCTGCGGGGTCGGTCTCTCGAGACTCCGCGAGGCGCTCTCGGCGGCATCGGCCAGGCCAAGGATCACGGCCTCGATCGTCTGTGGCTTGGGCCCCGGGTAACGGTAGCTCTCCTCGTTGACCTTGGGAATGTCCTCGGGGCGGACATTCATGAGACTTCCCCCGGAACGGGCGTCACGCTCCTGACGGCAGGCCCGTTGGTAAAAATACTCCACCAGCGTGGTGCCGTGATGCTGGCGGATGAGATCGATGATGTGACGGTTGAGCTTGTTGCGCAGGCCGAGATCGACCCCCTCCTTGACGTGCGAGAGGATCACCAGGGCACTCATGGTCGGGGTGAGTTCGTCGTGGGGATTCGGACCGGCGGGGATGTTCTCGGTGAAGTACTCCGGCTTGACGAGCTTGCCGATGTCGTGGAAGTAGGCGCCGACGCGGCAAAGGGTGGCGTTGGCACCCACTCTTTCAGCACACGCCTCGGCGAGGTTGGCCATGGCGAGCGAGTGGTGGTAGGTGCCGGGGGCTTCGAGACTCAGGCGGCGCAGGAGCGGATGGTTGAGATCGGCCATCTCCAGCCAGGAGATCTCGGTGGTGATCCGGAAGAGTTGCTCAAGCATCGGGAGCGAGCCGCTGACAAGCACCGCTGTCAGAATGCCGGTGCCAAGGGTGGTGGCGCATTCCATGCCGATCTTCCACCAATCGTTCCCCCGCAGGGACTCCCAATGCACGGGTCCGATCACGCCCGTGGAGAGCGCGAGGATGCAGATGGAAATGCCGGAGTAGAGACCCGCACGGAGAAGACGGGAACGGCGTCTCACGCGGAGGGTCGAAAGCACGGCCACCATCCCGCCGGTGAGAGCCAGCAGGAGCGGCGCCGGATCGGACTCCCCGCGGAGGATCATCCACCAGAGGGCACCGGCCAGGGCAGCCCAGAATCCGGTCGGCGCGCCGAGCAGGACGGAAAGCGCGAGCGGTGCCAGCGCGTAAGGAACGAGCAGCGGCAGATAAATCTCCCCGAGATAACCCTCGTCAGCCTGCCTCAGGAGGATGGCGCCGATTCCCAGTTGCAGCAGGATGAGGAAGAGAAAGAGGCCGAGGCGGGAGTTGTCATGAAGGGAACCTCCGCGGGCGATCAACGGATGGATCACAACGACCGCCAGGATGAGCAGGGCGTAGAGGAGATTCTTGAAAGGTTCTTCGGGCGAGACCACAAAGCAGAGGAAGGTGAGGATGCCGGCGGCGGCCAGAACGACCAGACCACGGATCCAAGGGCTCTCCTCCAATCCGTCGAGTAGGGTGTTTTCACCGGCCGCACGGCGCGTCTTGCCGCAACTCATGCCGCGGGCCGTGAGGCGCTGTTTCTTGAAAAACCGGAGAAGGGACATGGGAGAAAGGGTTTTGGGGAATTTTTACCTAAAAGTCTAAAAGTCTTCAGCCTTTACAGCTTCACAGGCGGCTCTCGCGGTTGCCCCTGTGATCCTTGTAGGCGGCAATGATCGCCCGGACGAGCGGGTGGCGGACCACATCACGGTCGCCGAAGAGGTGGAATGCGATGCCGGGTGTCTCCGAGAGGGCACCCACCGCCTCGATGAGGCCGCTTGGTTTGTTCTTTGGAAGATCGATCTGGGTGCGGTCGCCCGTGATGACGCACTTGGAGCCGATGCCGATGCGCGTGAGAAACATGAACATCTGCTCGGTGGTGGTGTTCTGCGCCTCGTCGAGGATAATGAAGGCCTTGTTGAGAGTGCGTCCGCGCATGTAGGCTAGCGGTGCGATCTCGATGATGTTGCGGTCGATCGCCCGCTGGATTTCCTCCGGTTCGAGCATGTCGTGGAGGGCGTCATAGAGCGGGCGGAGATAGGGAAGGATCTTCTCCTCAAGCTCGCCGGGCAGGAAGCCGAGTGCCTCGCCGGCCTCGACAGCGGGTCGCGTCAGGATGATGCGACTGACCTTCTCTGCCTTGAGGGCGGCGACCGCCTTGGCGACGGCCAGGTAGGTCTTGCCCGTGCCCGCGGGTCCGATACCGAAGGTGATGTCGTGGCCGTCGATGGCTTTGAGATAATCCCTCTGCGATTCAGTCTTGGGAACGATCGGCGGCTTGCGCGGGGAACACTGGATCCGCTCCTGATAAAGCTCCTCGATCGGGGATTTGGCGGAAGCGGATTGTGGATCAGGGGAGGAAGTTTCCCCCGCCGTTCCCGGATGCCCGAGAGCAAAGAGGAATTCATCGCGACCGATCTCCCCTCCCCCGGAGGTCACCCTGGCCAATTGACTGAAGATCCCCACGGCACGGGTGACGGCATCGGCGGGACCGTCGATCCTCATCCATCCGTCACGGCTGGTGATGCGCACTCCAAGCTGCTGCTCCATGCGGCGGAGAAGCCCCTCGTCACCCGCATGGTGGGCCTGCAAGGAGCGGGCATTTTCGAAATCAAGCGTGGCCGATGTGCCGTCGCCTGAGACGGACTGGGAGAACGGTGTGGCCGCTCTACTGCTCTTGGAAGAAGTCTTCAAGCAAGACGGCAACCTACTTGTAGCCGTAAACCAACGCCCACGGGGTGCGATCCTCGGGGGACTTGAGGATCTGGACGATTGCAAAATAGGTTCCCGTGGCCTTCGGGGAGACGCGGGCGCCGGCGAAGCGGCCCTTCTGCCAGCTGTCGGCATCGACGAGGTTTCCCTTGTCGTCGTAGATGTGCACCGAGAGCGAGGCGGCCTTCACGTCGCTGGCCATGAGGAACCAGTAGTCGTTCCCCTTGAACAGCTGGGAACTGACCGCCTTCTTATCATGAACCCCGAGATCACCGCCCCAGGCATCCTTGCGGATCGAATACCCCTGTTTGTAGTAAGGCAGGGCCGCCTCGTAGGCAAAGGAGAGGGCGTCGTCAACCGTCGCCCGGAGCAGGCATGGCGCGGCAGCAGAGAACAGGACCGCTGCAAACAGCAGGCGCCGGAGCGCGGAGCGGAAAGGGAGAGGGAAGGTGGCGTTCATGCTCAGTTCCCCCCGTTCACGATCCGCTGGTCGACTCCGCGGGTCAGGTCATGGATGGTCTTGACCTTCTCAGGAGTGATGTTGTCCCCGCCCTCGTTGACCAAGGGTCCGATCTTGCGAAGCACGTCACGGATCTCGGCCACCAGCGGATTGCGACGCAGGCGCGCGGACATGGATCCGATGCAGCGGTCGAAATAGTTGACGAGTTCGGGTTGGTGGAGGAGTTCGGCCCCGTCCTTTGAGAAGCCCTTGCCGATGATCGAGGTGAGCACCTCGGTGCCGCGAAGCCATCCGCCGAGACTCACGAGCTGGGAGAGATCCTGGTCGTTGAGTTCGTCCATTGCCCCGCGCACATCCTGGAGAGCCCCATCAAACTCGCTTCGAACGCCGCGCCAGTCGCGCTGGTCTGCCTTGTCGGTGATGCTCTTGCTTCGGGCGATGACTGACTTGCGGACATTAATGGCCTCGGCCAGCGTCAGCACCTGACGCCCCAGTTCCTTGACCCGCTCGGCATCCTCGGCCTCGACGGCCACGAATCCCTCCGCGATCACGTTTCCGAGAAGCAGGGCCGTGCGGGCCCGATCCTCCGGTGTGCGGACTTTGCCGTCCCGAAGCTGGGCCTTCCAGTTGGGGTTACCAAGCTTGTCGAGGACGGCGAAGATCTCGCTCGGCACGGGAACGACCACCTCTTGGACGGCGGCGGCGGGGAAATCGGAGAGGGCGATCTTCTTGGGGGGCGTGTCGGCGCGGAGCGAAAGAGGGCACGCCGTCAGGACGACAAGCAACGAAAAGAGAGTCGCCCCCCGCTTGAGGGCATATCCGGGAAAAATACCCTCGCCGGGAAGGGTCTCGCTGTGGAGCATGGGCGTATCGTAGTTCACACGCTGTTTCTTGAACCCAATCTGTAATGGACCGTCGAAGATTACAACACATTCTTGATGAAGCCTCCTCCAAGCGCCTCCTGGTCGTCGGGGACCTGATGCTGGACGAGTTCGTCTGGGGGAACGTCGGAAGGATCTCCCCAGAAGCCCCGGTGCCCGTCGTCGAGGTCCAGCGCGAGTCGAGTTATCCCGGCGGCGCGGCTAATGTGGCCCGCAATCTAAGGGAATTCACTACCTCGGTAACCATGCTCGGAATGGTCGGCACCGACGACTCCGGAGCAAAACTCACCCGCCTTCTCAAGGAGGAGGGAATCTCCACGGAGGGTCTCTTCACCGATCCGCAGGCGCCGACGATCGTGAAGACCCGCATCATCGCCCAGCGCCAGCAGGTGGTCCGCGTGGACCGCGAGAACGGCGGGGTCGCCGGATCCTCACGCGCCGACATCCTGAAGAAAGCGCGCGAACTGGTCGCCGCATCGGACGCCGTCCTGATCGAGGACTACGGCAAGGGATTCCTCGACCAATCCTTCGTCGATGCCCTGCTGGAGGCTGCCCGTGCCCAGGGGACGCTGGTCACCTGCGACCCGAATCCCAAGAATCCCCTCGAGTGGCCCGGCATCTCCACGATCAAACCGAACCGCAGCGAGGCCTTCGCGGCGGCCGGTATTCCGCTGACCGCGCCGGTTCATCCCGTTGAGAACGACACAGCTCTCCTGAAGGTGGGAGAGATCCTTCTGAAGCGCTGGAACGCCGGCGCCCTGCTGGTCACCCTCAGCGAGCAGGGCATGATGCTCTTCCGCCGGGATCACCCCCCCTATCACACGCCGACCAGGGCACGGGAAATCTTCGATGTCTCCGGCGCGGGCGACACCTCCATCTCGCTCTACACCCTGGGAATCGCCGCGGGGGCCACGCCTGAGGAGGCCGCCGAACTTGCCAACCATGCAGCGGGAATCGTGGTCGGAAAGCTCGGAACGGCCACCTGCTCACGCGGGGAACTCGAGCAGAGCTTCCTAGCGAATCCCTAGAGTACGCCGGGTCATGATCGACTCCAAAAACCTGCGCCCCGCGCTCTTCCTCGACCGTGACGGCACCCTTATGGAGGAGGTCGACCACTGCCGTGATCCGTCCCTTGTGAAGGCCTATCCGGGAGCATCCGAGGAACTTTCGCGCGCCAAGGCCCTCGGCTGGGCCACCATCATCGTCAGCAACCAGAGCGGGATCGGACGCGGTTACTTCACCGTCGAAGAGTTCCAGGCCGTCCAGTTGGAACTGCTTCGGCAACTCGGCGACGTCATCGACGCCTCCTACATGGCGCCCGACCATCCCGACACCCCCTCACCGCGCCGCAAGCCCGCACCCGGCATGATCCTGGAGGCCACCGCCGAGCATGGCATCGACCTCTCCAGATCATGGATGATCGGCGACAAGGCCATCGACATCGAGTGCGGCCGCAGCGCCGGCGTGCGCACGATCCTGGTCGAGACAGGTTATGGCCGAAAGACCGCGGAGTGCAGTCCCGACCATTGCGCCCCCACCGTCACCGAGGCAATCCGCATCGCCCTCGCATCCTGACCGACTCCACCATGCCGAAAAAATCGCCGCCCAAGATCGCCCTCGTCATCCCAGCCCGCTGGGGATCCACGCGCTTTCCCGGCAAGTGCCTCCACCTCATCGCCGGCAAACCGCTTGTTCAGCACGTCTGGGAACGCTCCCTGGTGGCAAAAAAAATCTCCGAAGTCCTGATCGCCACCGACGACGACCGGATCGCGAAGGCCGCGCGGGAATTCGGCGCCGAGGTCGTCATGACCGCCGCCGATCACCCGAGCGGCACCGACAGGATCGCCGAGGTCGCCTCTCGCCTGCGCGGCGTCACCCACTTCATCAATGTCCAGGGGGACGAACCGCTCATCGATCCCGCCCTGATCGGGGATCTGGCAGCCTCACTGACCCGTGATCCGAAGATTGCCATGATCACGGCCGCCACCCCTTTCCGCGATCCCAAGGAGGCCGACGATCCCAACTGCGTGAAGGTCGTGACTGCGGCATCGGGCGACGCCCTCTATTTTTCGAGGAGCAGGATCCCCTTTCACCGCGACTCCAAGGACAAGTCGAGCGCCGTCGCCCCGATGCTTCACCTCGGAATCTACGGATACCGCCGCGACATCCTGCAAAAACTGGTGCGCTTCGCCCCCACCCCGCTCGAACAGTGTGAGAAACTGGAACAACTCCGCGCCCTTGAGCACGGCATCCCGATCAGGGTGATCCGGACCGATCACCGCGGTATCGGCGTCGACACACCCGCCGACGCAATCCGCGTGGAGAAAATTCTGAAAAAGAAAAGCGTCAGTGCCCGGCAAAAAAACGGCAGGCGGCGAGCGCGGAGAGAGCAGTGACCCCGAGCACGGCGTAGACCTCGTGCCTCAAAGCCGCTGAGCCGTAGAATCCTGCAAAGAGCCCCTTCACAATCGTGTTGGCCAGGATGGCGAGCAGGACTCCCCGGGTGGCGGTCACCGAAGCAAGTGATCCGGAGAGAGTCATCTGGGAGAGAGAGAGCGTGATGGCATCCAAGTCAATGAGCCCCGACAAGCTGCTAAGAACCAGCAGACCCGAATTGCCAAGGCTGGCAATGGTCGCCTTGACCGCCAGGATGATCATGGCGTAGAGGGCCGCAAACTGAAAGGCCACGCGCAGTCGCAACGGATTGCCGTAGTGGCTCAGGTCGCCCGTATCAGCCGCACCCGATCCCCCGTGCATCAAACGCCAGAGGCACCAAAGAAGCCCCGGGAGGGAAACAACAAGGAGGGAAGGCCAAATCGCCGATAACATCGTGGTGCTGACGGCCCCCACCATAATCGCCACCCTCCAGACCATGACGGTGCAGGCCAGCAGGACGGCCAGCGCACAGTCACGTGACTGCGAGGGGCGCTCACGGCTCTGTCGGCTCATCGCCAGGGTCGTGGCCGTGCTCGAGGCAAGACCGCCCAGCACTCCGGCAAGGGCGATCCCGTTGCGCTGCCCCAGAACGCGGACCGCAAGATAACCGACGAAAGCCACGCCGGAAACGAGCACGACCATCATCCAGACGGTGTGGGGGTTGAAAGCCCCGTAAGGGCCCATCGCCTCGTCCGGGACAAGCGGCAGGATGACCCCCGTGACGGCCGCGAATTTCAACGCGGAGCGGACATCCTCCATGGTGATCCCGCGCGTGAAGCGGTGAAGCGCCGGTTTCATGGCAAGCAGGATGATCACGCTTACGGCGAGGACCAGCGCCACGCGTTCCATCCCCCAGAAAACAAGTCCGCCGGTCAGGAAGGTGACCATACCTGCGGCACCCGTCGTGAATCCGGGATCACCTCCTGCCCGATTGCGACTCTGCAGGAAGAGGGTCAACCAGACGGCCATCGCCGCAAAACCGGCCACGAAGAAAAGCGGATGAACCGACTCGGAGAACCAGGCACAGAGCACGCCGAAAAGCGCCCAGAGAGTGAAGGTTCGCAGGCCGGCGAGTATCTTGGCGCGGTGATGACGGAACTGTTCGTCCCACTGGCGCTCCAGACCGATCAATGCGCCCAGCGATCCACCGACCAGCAAACTCTTGAGGAGATGATCGGGATCGGAGGGAAGCATCAGTGAAAAGGATGAGGGATGAAGGATGCACTATGAAAGACGATTTCTCCGCACTGCTTATCCTTCATCCCTCATGCTTTTTCTCCCTTCTTGAGGCTTTTATAAGCGGCCTTCATGAGATTTACTCAACGGTTCCTTAATCCAACGTTCATCGGACGGCCTCTGTCCTACGGACTTCGCATGATCAGGCCGCATTCCCATTCATGCGTCATCCTGCCCTTTGCCATCCTGAACCTTCGCACCCTCCCGCGCGAGATGCTTGCGGATCGGATGGTTAAGGCCCTAGATTCAGGTTCACCATGGCAACGGAATCCTCCACCGGCACTTTGGCTTTCAAGCGCAACCGCACGGTCGTTGTGGCCTGCTGGGTTCTTGGCGTGATCGCCGTGGTCGAGGTTGTGCTCGCCGCTATTGCCGTTGCCCCACGCATTGCCACCGGCATGCGCACCGTCGGCCAGACAGCAACTGCGGCTTCACCGACAACCGCCCCCTTGCTACCGCCAACGGATGAGAAAGTCGAACCGATCCCCGTTGCCCAGGTCTCACGCGCCGACTCCAGACCTCAGGGCCTGACGCCGACGCCCGTACGGGACGTTCTTGGTGAGAACGAAACGGCCACCCCCTTCCGCCAACCCCAGTCCGAATCGAAAGTGAACGATAACCCCTCCCTTCAGATCCTCTATGCCAAACTCGAGGCCACCGAGGATGGATCGAAGGTCCTGCGCGTCGCGATCAAGTCAGGCATGCGGGAAAAAGTCGATGTCCCCATGGTGAAGGTTCAGGTCTACTTCTACGATCAGGACGAGAGCGGGGAGGTGATCCCGAGCAAGGCTCAGGTCACTTCCAAGTGGCTGAGCGCACCGGTTGACTGGCAGGATGGAAAACCTGAAATCCTCGAGGTCCGCTACATTTCGGACTCCGCGGATCCCGGCCTCAGGTTTGCCGGTTATGTGGTGGCCGTCTACTACAGGGGGGATCGTCAGGACTGCCGCTCGGAACCCCCGGCACTGAGGAAAAAATTCGATCCGAAGTATTTCATCGGCCTGGACGAATCGTGAAAGACGCTCAGCTATCCCCTCCGAGGAGGGCTCTCCCTCCGCTCATTATCTTCTTTCTCGCCGCAGTGGCCATCCTGCTCGAGACGAGGCAGGCGCTTTCACAAATCACGGTCGACCTCTCCATCAAGCGGACGATCTACATCGCCTACGAGCCCCTGCTGGCCACGGTCAGGATCACCAACCTCACCGGCAACCGCCTGCTCCTTGCCGATGTGGAGGGAAAGAGGTGGTTCAGTTTCCAGATCCAGACACTCGACGGTCGCCCCATCCCTCCCATTGATCCGAACTACGAGATCGATCCGATCCAAATCGGTCCGGGCGAATCGATCACCCGAACGGTCAATCTCACCCAACTCTATCCGATCAGCGACTTCGGCAGCTACCGCGTCAGGGCCTCCGTCCATGCACCGGAACTTTCCGGCTACTTCAGCTCTCCGCCGCTGACCGTCGAGATCACTGAGGGACGGCTTCTCTGGCAACAGACGGTGGGCGTGCCCGGTCCGACTGGCACCGAGAACGGCACAAGAACCATCAGTCTTCTTTCGCACCGGCTTTCAGAGCGCACGGACCTCTACCTCCGCATCGAGGACAAGACCTCGGGCATCATCTACTGCACCCATCGGCTCGGTGACTTCATCTCCTATGGCAAGCCCGAGATTCAGCTTGATGCCGGCAACACCATCCACGTCCTGCAGAACAATATCCCCCGTGAATTCATCTACTCCAAGGTGGGTCTCGACGGCAAAATCCTTGACCGGGTCACCCTGAGCGCCCCCAAGGACCGTCCCCGGCTCGTCCGTACGCAGGAGGGCACCGTCTCCGTGGCGGGTGGATTCCCGTTTGATCCACGGGCCACCCCCACCCCGGGCCTCATTCCGAAGCTCTCAGAGCGACCCGTTCCCATGCCAACACCTGAACAGGCCGCCACGCCCGCCGCCAAAGGGAAGGCCAAGCCTTCTCCCACCCCCTCTCCCAAGTCTCCAGCCAAGGAAAAACCGAATCCCACACCTTCCCCCGTGAAGGTGGACTGATCGGGATCAGCCCCATGAGATCGAGGGTGATTTCATCCCGCCCCCTTGACGATCGGTGAAATTCATCAATAAGTTTAGAGTCTCATGCACAAAGCATCCACAAGCCGACCCGGAGGTCATTTTCTCGCTGCGGCAGCCGCTGTCGTCACGCTGCTGCTTTCCGCCTGCGCCTCCTACGACGGTCGTCTGAATTCCTCAACCACCCGGTATCTCGGCACCGACGGCACCATCGTGACCAAGACCTCCACCGCCTCCCTTGCCGACAGAATCTCCTATTGGGCAGGGGAATGCTCCAGCGGTCACTCCACGATCGTCATCGATATCAGCGACCAGAAGCTCTACTACTACAAAGGAGGCAAGTTGGTCGGAATCTCGGCCGTCTCCACAGGCCGCGAGGGGCATGATTCCCCCATCGGCAATTTCAAGGTTCGCAAGAAGGAGAAGGAGCATGCCTCCAATCTCTACGGAGATTTCGTGGATGCCTCCGGCAACGTGGTCGTCAAGAATGTGGATGCCAAGAAGGACAAGCCGCCCGCAGGAACCCATTTCCAAGGTTCCTCGATGCCATGGTTCATGGAATTTGCGAACGGGGTCGGCATGCACACTGGCTTCCTGCCGGGTGTGCCCGACTCCCACGGCTGCATCCGACTCCCAGACCGCATGGCCAAGACCTTCTTCGAAGTCACCCCGATGGGAACTCCCGTCACCGTCCAGCCATAGGGAACCGCACTTCCCTTGCTGAATGATGGCCACTGCGGGTGGCCACCCCTTTTCTAAAAAAACTCCATCACTTCGAACGGGTGGCGTGTCCCCCTTCATAATTCAATCTTCCTCCTTCATCCTTTTCTCCCGATGCCCTTCTCCCCCATCACCGTTCCCGTAGCACTTCAGGACGCACCGTATGAGATCCTGACCGGTGAGGGACTGCTCGGGCAGGTCGGGAAGCTTGCCGCCAAGGTCATCAAACCATGCCGCAGCGTCGTCATCACCGACGACAGGGTCGGCCCGCTACACGCTGAAAGACTCCTGACCTCGCTCAGGGAAGCGGGATTCGAAGCACATCTACTCAGCGTCCCGGCCGGTGAAGCTTCCAAGTCGATGGAGGTTGCGGCGGGACTCTGCGACCGCTTGATCGAACTGGGCCTCGATAGGAAAAGCGCCGTTTTTGCGCTGGGTGGCGGCGTCATCGGAGACCTTGCCGGCTTCGTCGCTTCCATTCACTACCGCGGCATTCCCGTCATCCAGATTCCGACAACCGTCGTCGCCCAGGTCGACAGTTCCGTCGGCGGCAAGACGGGAGTGAACAGCCCCCTTGGCAAGAACCTCATCGGCACCTTCCACCAGCCCAGCTTGGTCGTGGCTGACACTTCCCTGCTTGCAACTCTTCCGGAACGCATCTTCCGCGAAGGTCTGGCTGAGGTCATCAAGCATGCCGTCATCGCCGATGCCGCGATTCTTGATGAACTCCCTCCCAAGGATGGTACCAGGGGAGCGAACCTGCCCTCACTCATCGCACGGAATGTCGGGATCAAATCGAAGATCGTCGCGGAGGATGAGTTTGAAACAAAGGGAACCCGCGCCCTTCTCAACTTCGGACACACCATCGGTCATGCCGTCGAGTCGGTTGCCGGCTACGGCGCCCTCTCCCACGGCGAGTGCGTGGCGATCGGAATGATTGTGGCCCTCGACCTCTCCGTCCGCATTGCAGGCCTACCGCAGGAGCAGGCCGACCGCGTGAAGGGTGTCATCACCGCATGCGGCCTTCCCCGCGCCATTCCCTCAACTCTCCCCGTCAAAGAAATCCTCGCCGCCCTTGGGCGTGATAAGAAATTCGATGCCGGGGCCATCCGCTTTGTGCTTACCAAGGAACTCGGCTCCGCCTTCGTCAGCGACAGGGTAACGGTGGACGATGTCACAGCCGCGATTGGCAGGCTGGAAAAAGCGGAATCATAGCAGCGAGGGGCCGGGTAACCGGAGGTCACAACTTGCCACAAGCCGTTCTCCGAACTGACGGCGGAATAACTAATCCCGCGGATCACTACATCCGCTCGGGGACGCCGATGCCAAGCAGCGAGAGTCCGGTCTTGAGAACCTCCGCGGTGACTCCGGCGAGGGAGAGTCTGGAAGAGCGGACCGATCCCTCCGATTTCAGGATGGGGCAGGCCTCGTAGAAGCGGTGGAAGCGATCGGCCAACTCGTACAAGTAGAGGCAGAGGAGATTCGGGCGCTGATCCTCGAGCACGGTGTGGAGGACCTCGCCGAACTGAAGGAGCTGGAGGGCGAGGGCGCGCTCTGCTGGATCGGCGATGGTGACTGGCGCGGATTCCGTGGAGATCCCTTCTGCCGCAGCCTTACGGAAAATGGAACGGATGCGGACGTAGGCGTTCTGCAGGTAGGGTGCGGTGTTCCCCTGGAAGGAGAGCATCTTCTCCCAGGAGAAGACATAGTCGGTAAGCCGGTGCTGCATCAGGTCGGCATACTTCACCGCGCCGAGTCCGATGATCCGGGCAACTTCATCCTGCCCTGCCTTGGACAGGTCGGGGTTCTTCTCCGCGACGACGCCCAAGGCACGCTCGATCGCCTCGGAGAGCAGGCCACCCAGTTCGACGTTCTCACCCGAACGGGTCTTCATCATCTTGCGGTCTTCGCCAAGAATGCTGCCGAAGGCAATGTGTCGGAGATCGGTCGTCACTCCCATCCTTCGTGCGGAGGCAAAGACCTGCTCGAAATGAAGCTGCTGGGGGGCGCCGGTGACGTACCAGACAGCATCGGGCTTCCAGCGATCCTCGCGGTATTCCAGAGTGGCGAGGTCGGTCGTGGCGTAGAGGAATCCGCCGTCGCTTTTCCTGATCAGGCACGGCTTCTCCTCCAGTTCGGGACTTCCCGGGAAGAAGATGCAGACGGCACCCTCGCTGACCTCGGCGATCTTCTCCGCGAGCAGGCGCTCGACCAATGGGCCGAGGGCGTCGTTGTAAAAACTCTCGCCCAGCCTCTCGTCAAAGGTGATGCCGAGCAGTCCGTAGAGCCGCTCGAATTCCTTCCAGGAGAGGGCGACCGCCTGCTTCCAGATTTCAAGATTCTCCACGTCCCCCTGCTGGAGCTTCACCAATTCATGGCGGACCGTCTCCTTGATCGCCGGATCGTTCTCCTCCAGGGAATTGACCTCGCGGTAGAGGCGGACAAGCTCGGCGATCGGTGCCTGCTCCAGGGCATCCTTGTCGAGAAAGTGTTTCCAGCCGTAGATGACCTTCCCGAACTGAGTACCCCAGTCGCCGATGTGGTTGTCGGTGATGACGCGGTGACCAAGATGGCGAGTGATCCGGGAGAGCGAGTCACCCAGAATGGTACTGCGGATATGGCCGACATGCATCGGCTTGGCCACGTTCGGGGAACTGAAGTCGATGATGATGGTCTTCGGTTTCGGAACGGTCTCCACGCCGAGGCGCTCATCCCGAGCAACCTCATTGACCGCATCCGAGAGCGCGGTGTCGAGCGCCGTGAAGTTGATGAAGCCGGCTCCGGCCACGGTGGGTGCCTTGCAGAGATCCTCCACCTTGAGATGAGACAGGATCGAGGCCGCCACCTCGCGGGGATTTTTCTTGAGCGCCTTGGCCGCAACCATCGCGGCATTGGTCTGGTAGTCGCCGAAGCGGGTGTCCGCAGCGGGGGTCACCACTGCAAGTGACTCCTCGATCCCGGCGGCATGGAGGGCAGAAGCGACGCGATGTTGGAGTTCGGACTGTAAAGACATGGGAACGAAAGGATGAAGGACGAAAGATGAATCAAGCCAGTGGGAACTGGCGCGAAAGACTGTGACGAAGTCGCAGCCCGCAGGGCGGCACCGCTTGCCGGGAGGCAAGTGCCGTCAAACGGCCTTAATAGGATCCTAATGAAGGGGCTACACCAAGCATTGTCAAAGGCCTGGTAGCTTCAGCGAAGCTGAAGCTACGAGTGCTTCCTTCCAAACACCGTCAGGATCGATTTGGCGTCGGTCGCCTCCCCGAGTTCCTTGCGGACAGCGGGATCGTTAAGGAATTTGGCAATCGCGGCCAGCGTCCGAAGGTGAGTCTGAAACTGGTCCTTGGGAACAAGGAAAAGGACGATGAAGTGGACGGGTTTGCCATCAAGGGATTCGAAATCAATCCCTTCATTGGATCGCCCAAAGCAGGCAACGACCTCGCTGACAGCATCGCAACTGGCGTGAGGAATGGCGATCCCGAATCCGATGCCCGTGCTCATCGTCTCCTCGCGGTGCCGTAGTGCCGCAACGGCTTCGTCGCGATGGGAGGCGTCGAGATGCCCGTCCCGGACGAGTTGTGTCACGATCTCCTCGATGGCCGTCCACCTGTCGGTGGCGGCCATCTCAGGAATGATCTGATCCTCGGAGAGCAGGCTCGCGAGAGTCATGTAAGAGATCCCGGTGAAGGGGGAGAAATCCGTCTAACCGGGGGCTTAGTGGCCTTCTTCCTCGACCGGCGCTTCTCCGGACTCTTCGCCAAGGGCGTAGCGGACGAAGCGGACGATGGAGATCTTGTCGGAGAGTTCCTTCTCCTTTGCAGCCACGAGATCCTTGACGGTGATGTCGGGGTTCTTGATGCAGGCCTGCTCGAGGAGACAGGCGGTGCTGTAGAACTTGTCCATCTTCCCGTCGACGATCTTCTCGACAATGTTCTCTGGCTTACCCTGGACCTGCACCTTGTAGATCTCGCGCTCCGAGGCGACGAGTGCCGCGTCGACCTGATCGCGGGAGACGACAACAGGATGGGCGGCGGCGACCTGAAGAGTGATGTCCTTGACCATTTCGCGGAATCCGTCGCTCTTGGCGGTGACCTCGTTGCCGCAGTTGATCTCGGCGAGCACCCCGACCTTCCCCTGGAGGTGGATGTAGGAGGCGACGAGCCCGCCGTTCCCCTCGGCGATCTGGAAGCGGGCGAAGCGGCGGATGACGATGTTCTCGCCGAGAGCGGCGATGGTGGCGGCGATCGCGTCCTTGAAGAGAACACCGGTGGAACCTGCGGACTCGAGCAGGGCAGGGACGCTGTCGGCACCGGAGGCCGCGATCTCTGCGGTGATCTCCTTGACGAACTTGGTGAAGATGTCGTTCTTGGCGACGAAGTCTGTCTCGCAATTGATCTCGACGAGTACGCCGGTCTTGCCCGAAGGCTGGATGAAAGAGACAACGGCACCTTCCTTGGCGTGGCGGGAAGCCTTCTTGCCGGCGCTTGCGATTCCCTTCTGGCGCAGGAGCGCCTCCGCCTTCTCGATGTTGCCGCCCGCCTCGGTGAGGGCGCGCTTGCAGTCCATCATGCCGGCGTTGGTCTTCTCGCGGAGAGCCTTGACTACTGCTGGATTGATATCAGCCATGGTGATCTGAGTCGTTCGGTTCTGTTGATCCGGTCCGTGCGCTTATTCGGCGACGGCTGCGAGCTCACCAGCGGCAGCGGGCACGCCGCCGCGTCCCTTGACGAGTTGGTCAACAAGCTTCTGCAGGATGATGCGGATGGCGCGGATGGCGTCATCATTGCCTGCGATCGGGTAGTTGATCTCCTCGGGATTGCTGTTGGAATCAACGATGGCCACGATCGGGATGTTGAGCCTGCGGGCCTCGGCAACGGCGATCGACTCCTTGACGGTGTCGATGATCACGATGGCGTCGGGAAGCTTCTCCATCTCCAGGACTCCCTCGAGGTTGTGACGGATGCGGGTGGCCTCGCGGCGAAGCGCGGAGGCCTCGGCCTTGTTGATCTTGTTGAAGCCGGCGCTCTTTTCGAGGGCCTCGAAGTCCTTGAGCTTGGAGACGCTCTTGCGGATGGTGACGAGGTTGGTGAGGGTGCCGCCGAGCCAGCGCTGGTTCACGTAGAACTGACCGCAGGCCTGGGCCGCTTCCTTGACTGCTTCCTGGGCCTGCTTCTTGCAACCGACGAAGAGGATCTTGCCGCCGCGGCCGGTGATGCCGGAGAGGAAACCGCCTGCCTTGACAAGCTGGTCGACCGTCTTGGAGAGGTCGATGATGTGGATGGAATTCTTCTCCTCGAGGATGAAGTCGCGCATGCGGGGATTCCAGCGCTTGGTCTGGTGGCCGTAATGGACACCGGCTTCAAGGAGTTCGGTCATTGTTTCTACAGACATGGGATAGGATGGTTTTGGGCTTGCGTTGCTTTTCTTGATGAGTGGTTCGTATTTCTTTACAGGGCTTACTCGGCGGCCGCTTCGGCATCGCCATCACCCTCGAAGAGGGCGGGCTCGCCGAGGTGGACGAGATCGATCTCGCGGTTGGTCTTAAAGCCGGTGCCCGCGGGGATGAGATGCCCCATGATGACGTTCTCCTTGAATCCGCGGAGCCTGTCGGACTTACCGAGTGTTGCTGCCTCGGTAAGGACGCGGGTGGTGTCTTGGAAGGAGGCGGCGGAGATGAAGCTGTCGGTCTCGAGCGACGCCTTGGTGATGCCGAGGAGGACGGGTGCGGCCTCCGCGGGCTTTCCGCCCTTGGCACCGACGCGCTCGTTCTCGGCCTCGAACTCGAGGCGATCGATCTGGTCCCCCCAGAGAAGGGTGGTGTCTCCCGGGTCGGTGATCTTCACCTTGCGGAGCATCTGGCGGACGATGATCTCGATGTGCTTGTCGTT
>JBAPTI010000127.1:0-3580 GCA_049282095.1 Chthoniobacterales bacterium | reverse complement strand
CGCCGACCGTCACGTCGCCCTCGACCTGCCAGAAGGTCCCGTTGGTGTTGACGAAGAGCGAGGCCTTGTTGTTCTGCCAGTTGGCCTGCACCGAATCGTGCGCCTTGAGCGTGCCTTCCATCACGCGGATCCAGGCCCCGGCGTCCATGGCCACGTTGACCTGCCCGGCGCCGCCGAAGACGAGCATGGCCGCGCCGGTTTTCTCCAAGGTGCCCGCGCCGGTGATGGTCGATCCGCGCTGCCGGGTGTAGGCGTCGAGGTCGTATTGCAGCACGGCATTGGTGTTGATGAGAATGCGGTTGGCCGCGCTGGCACCGCCGAGCGAGGCACCCTCGGAGATCAGGCGCCCCTCCATGATGTCGGTGCCGCCGGTGTAGGTCACGTTGCGGCCGTCGATGGAGAGGGTGCCCGCGCCTTTCTTCACGAACTTGAGGCGTCCGGTGCCGGTCACGTTGTCGCGGATGAAGCCGTTGAAGAAGGTGTTGGTTGTCTGGTTGACCGTGAAGGTGGCGTTGGCGAAGGAACTGCCGTCCACATTGTTGACCCCCTCGAAATTCTGGATGACGGCCCACTCCGGCCGCGTGCCGCTGATGGACAGGTTGCCGATTTCCAGGTCGTTGCCGAGCAGCGAGAGGTAGGCGTAGGCGCGGCTCACGTCGAACTGGAGGTCGACATTCGCACCGAGCTGGTTGGACGCCCCGATTTCCAGGATGCTGTAGAAGCCGAGCGCCCCGCTGCCGTCGTGGCTGATGACCACCCTTCCGTTGGTGCCGTTGTAAAGGGCGGAACCGTTGGTCGCGGCTAGGCGGAGCATGCCGCCGCGCATCTGCGTGTCGCCGCCGAAGCTGCTCGTTCCGGTGAGGAACTGCCGGCCGGAGCCGGTCTTGATCAATCCCCCGCTTCCGGTGATCGATCCGCCGTAGGTCGTGGTGATGTTGCGCGTGCCGATGGTCAGGGTGCCGCTGCCCAGCGTGATGTTGCCGCCGGAGGCGCCGCCGCCGGCGAGGGAGCCGACCGAGTTGTTGAAGCCGGCGAGGTCGAGCGTGGTGCCGGCCGCGTTGGCCAGGGAGATGGCCGAGGCAAGGCCGAACGCATTGGTCGAACCGGCCCGCAGCGTGCCGGCGTTGATCATCGTCGTTCCGGTGTAGGTGTTCGAGCCGGAGAGCACCATGACGCCCGCGCCGTTCTTGGTCAGGTTCCCGGCGCCCGAGCCGCGGATGTTGATGTTGCCCGAGAAGATGAGGTCCACCGGGGCGGCGCCGTTCGTCACGTTGAAGGTGGCGAGGTTGTCGATGGTCAGGGCCGAGTTGCCCCTCACCTTGCTGATCACCGCCGGGTTGGTCGAGGTGTTCAGCACGTTGATCACCATGTTGAGCGTCGGGTTGTCCGCGCCGCCGAGCTTCAGTTCGCCGCCGTCCATGTTGAGGGTGAAGTTGCCCCCGCCCCAGAAGTGATTGGCGAAATTGGCCCCGCCCACCGTGCCGCCGTAGATGTTGAGGACATTGACCGATTCGCCGGCGGTCCATCCGAAGGAGTGGTTCCCCTCGTAGTCGAGCTTGCCGGCGGGATTGACCGTCACCGTGCCGCGCACCTTGCTGCGGCCGGGGGTGGTCATGTTGCCGAGGACCAGGGTGCCGCCGTCGACGAAGGTCCCGCCGCTGAACGTGTTGTCCGCGCTCAGCGTGGAGGATCCGGTGCCGAGCTGGACGAAGCGACCCGTGCCGGAGATGACGCGGTTGAAGTCGAGTTCGTCCGAGCGGTTGATGACGAGCGTGCCGTTGTTGACGACCGCGTTGTCCGACACGTTCCCGCCGGCGCCCCCGTCGCCGAGCTGCAGGGTGCCCGCGCTGATCGTCGTCGTCCCCGTGTAGATGTTGTTGCCGGTGAGCACCAGCGTGCCGGGACCGACCTTGTCGAGACCGCCCGGGCCGGAGATGACGCCGTTGATCGTGTTGACCTGGTTGGCGGCTCCCACGCCGATCGTCTCGCCCGCGTTGCGCGTCACGATGTTGTTGACGATGGCGAAGCCCGAGGAGAACTGCAGGGAACCGTCGCGGTTGCGGTTGCTGTTGAGATCGATGCGGGTGAGGCCCGCCGCCGAGGAGTTCCCGAGCACGACCGGGCCGCGGAAGATCTCCATCACGCCCGCCAGCGTGTTCGTGCCGTTGAGGACGAGGATCCCGGTGTTCTGGCCGGAGGCCCCGCCGGTGAAGCGCCAGACCGTGTTGGAACCGCCGCCGCTCACCGTGCCGTCGAGCACGGTGCGGCTGTTGTTCGGGCCCTGGAATTCGAAGAGGCCGTTGAAGTTGCCGAGGGCGAAATTGTTGGCGAACGTCGCGTTGGTCCCGTTGACCGCGAAGACCGACGGCGCGGTCACCGTCACCGCGCCCGTGCCGATGCTGCCGCCGCCGGTCACGGCGAGGGTTCCGGCCGAGAGCGTCGTGCCGCCGGAGTAGGTGTTGTTCGTTCCGGAGAGCGTCTGCATGCCCGAACCGGTCTTCACCAGCGCGCCCATCCCGGTCACGGAGCCGGCGTAGGTCGTGTTGGCGTTGAGCGTGCCGAGGGTGAGCGTGCCGTTGCCGAGCCGGACTTCCCCGCCGGCCGACCCGCCGCCGGCAAGCGAACCGAACGTGCTGTTGAACCCGGCAAGGTCGAGGATCACGCCGGCCGTGTTGCCGAGCGTGACCGCCGAGTTCACCCCGAAGGCGCTGGTCGATCCGGCGCGCAGGGTGCCGGCATTGACCGCCGTGCCGCCGGTGTAGGTGTTGATCCCCGAGACGAGCATGAGACCCGCCCCGTTCTTGATGATGCCGCCGCCCGCCGCGTTCTGGGTGAGGGCCGCGCTGAGCAGGAGGTCGGTGGACGCCGTGCCGTCGGCCACGTTGAAGGTGATGTTCGGGTTGGCATCCGTGCGGATGTTGACGCGTCCGGAGATCTCCGAACTGTTCGTCGCGGCGAAGGTGGTGACGGCCGTGTTGCCCCACTCCCAGAGTTTCGGGGCGGTCGGCGAGGAGACGCCGCCGTTGATCCGCATCGTGCCGCCGGTCATGTTCACGCCGCCGGCGATGTTCCAGACATGCTGGCGTCCGTCCGCCGTGCCGTTGAAGCCCTCGAGCAGGCCGCCGTTGATCACGATGTTGGTCACCTGGGCCCCGGCGGTCCAGCCGAGGGCGCCGCCACCGCTGCCGTTGCCGCTCGAGTTGAGCATCACGGTCGCGCCGGGATTGATGGTCAGATTGCCTCGGATCACGCCGATGCCCGGCCAGCCGTTGGCCGACCCGTTCCACGTGTCGATAAGGACGATCGTGCCGCCGTTGACGATCGTGCCGCCGGTGTAGGTGTTCTGCGCGGTCATGGCCATCACGCCCGCACCGTTCTTCACGATGCCGCCGCGGCTGTCACCGCTGTTGGCGGTGGAGATGACGCCGCTGACGAGCAGATCCACGCCGTAGCTCAGGTCGGCCTGGGCGTTGCCCGAGGCCGGTGCATAGAGGGTCGAGGCATTGGTCAGGCCGCCGGCGAAGTTGCCGCCGGCGAAACCGCCGCCGCCGTAATACTCGCCGGTGGTGAACTGCAGGAG
>JBAPTI010000126.1:0-1778 GCA_049282095.1 Chthoniobacterales bacterium | reverse complement strand
GCCCAGGATGTAAGGGGCATGATGACTTGACGTCATCCACACCTTCCTCCGGTTTATCACCGGCGGTCTCTCTAGAGTGCCCAACTAAATGCTGGCAACTAAAGACGTGGGTTGCGCTCGTTGCGGGACTTAACCCAACATCTCACGACACGAGCTGACGACAGCCATGCACCACCTGTCTCCGGGCTCCCCGAAGGGCACCCCGGCCTTTCAGCCAGGTTCCCAGGATGTCAAGCCCTGGTAAGGTTCTTCGCGTTGCATCGAATTAAACCACATACTCCACCGCTTGTGCGGGCCCCCGTCAATTCCTTTGAGTTTCACACTTGCGTGCGTACTCCCCAGGCGGAACACTTAACGCGTTGGCTACGACACCGAGGGGGTCGATTCCCCCGACACCTAGTGTTCATCGTTTACGGCCAGGACTACAGGGGTATCTAATCCCTTTCGCTCCCCTGGCTTTCGTCCATGAGCGTCAGTTATGGCCCAGCAGAGCGCCTTCGCCACTGGTGTTCTTCCCGATATCTACGCATTTCACCGCTACACCGGGAATTCCCTCTGCCCCTACCACACTCTAGTCTTGTAGTTTCCACCGCCGAAATGGAGTTAAGCTCCACGCTTTAACGACAGACTTACAAGACCGCCTGCGGACGCTTTACGCCCAATAATTCCGGATAACGCTTGCCACTCCCGTATTACCGCGGCTGCTGGCACGGAATTAGCCGTGGCTTATTCATCAAGTACCGTCAGATCTTCTTCCTTGATAAAAGAGGTTTACAGCCCAGAGGCCTTCATCCCTCACGCGGCGTTGCTCCGTCAGGCTTTCGCCCATTGCGGAAAATTCCCCACTGCTGCCTCCCGTAGGAGTCTGGGCCGTGTCTCAGTCCCAGTGTGGCTGATCATCCTCTCAGACCAGCTACTGATCGAAGCCTTGGTGAGCCATTACCACACCAACTAGCTAATCAGACGCGAGCTCATCCTCAGGCGAAATTCATTTCACCTCTCGGCATATGGGGTATTAGCGGTCGTTTCCAACCGTTATCCCCCTCCTGAGGGCAGATTCTCACGCGTTACTCACCCGTCCGCCACTAACCCGAAGGTTCGTTCGACTTGCATGTGTTAAGCACGCCGCCAGCGTTCATCCTGAGCCAGGATCAAACTCTCCGTTGTAGACCAGTCCTCTTAGCTTGACTTAAACTTAAAAAGTAATACTTAAAAAGTAATACTTCTCAAACCTAAATCAATCCTCAACTTGGCTTGCTCGTCACCCGCTAAACCTGCACTGGCGTACAAATCGCAGTTAGAGCCCTTTCCTCTGACAGAAAGTTTCAAAGAGTGCACTTAAAATTTCTTCCTCGTGACTTTCCAGGATCTCAGATCCGGTCGCGGTTACCGTTTTGAAAGCAGCACACCGTTAATCTCGCCTCGTGAAAGACAACATCAACAACTGCTCTCTGGTACCCGCTAATAATTTTTTACGGGACCTCACACCTTCACTGCTCTACGGCCACACGCCTGAGCTCCAACAACCTCCCACTGATCTCTCAGCAAGTGCCGCAGGCTCCTCAAGGACATGTGACGCAGTGAAAGCGTCAGTTCCTAAACTTTTCGGTTGTCCAGGTTCAGCTCCCTCCACTCCCCTCTCAGGAAGCTCTCGGTAGCCGTCGCCTCTCAGCGACCTAGAAAACTTACAACACCGTCGGCTCGCGCCTCCAGGTCTCGTAAGCCACCAGTTCATCGCTGAACCGGCCCCACGCTCAGTTCGGGGTTTAACCCGCTCC
>JBAPTI010000125.1:0-3199 GCA_049282095.1 Chthoniobacterales bacterium | reverse complement strand
GAATAAAACGCTCCTCATCGTTCTCGGTGTCATCCTCCTCATCATCCTTGCCGCTGTCGGCAGCTACAACGGTCTGATCGGCAGTTCGCAGGCTGTCGACTCCTCGTGGGCCCAGGTGCAGAATGTCTACCAGCGCCGCGCCGACCTGATCCCGAACCTCGTGCAGACCGTCCAGGGCGCCGCCAACTTCGAGAAGTCGACGATTGTCCAGGTCACCGAGGCGCGCGCCTCCGTCGGCAAGGTCAATATCAATCAGAACCAAGCCCCGGCCGACGCCGCCCAGCTCGCCGAGTACCAGAAGGCGCAGGGGCAGCTCGGCACCGCCCTCTCCCGTCTTCTCGTGGTGGCCGAGAAATACCCCGACCTCAAGGCGAGTGCCAACTTCCGCGACCTCCAGGCACAGCTTGAGGGAACCGAGAACCGCATCACCGTGGAGCGGGGCCGCTTCAATGCCGCCGTGCAGGAGTACAATACGAAGATCAAGAGCCTTCCCACCGTCTTCTTTGCGGGATTCCTCGGTTTCCAGGCCAAGCCCTACTTCCAGGCCGACGCCGGTGCGGAGAAAGCTCCGGCCGTGAAGTTCGACTTCAACGGTGCTCCCGCCGCGAAGTAAAGCGCCGGGAAAAAACCCATGCTTCCACGCCTTCTCCTGATACTGTTCCTCCTTGCGGGGGGCGGTCTGGTGAAGGCGTCGGCGGGGGAGACTCTTCCGCCAGCTCCCCGGCAGTATGTGACCGATGAGGCTCGGGTGATTGCCCCCGGTCTTCTCGCGCAGTTGAACCAGCGGCTGGGTGCCTTCGAGAAGGCCACATCGACACAGATCGTCGCGGTCGTTTATCCCAAGCTTCCCGAGGGGGCCTCGCTCGAGGACTACGCGCAGAGGCTCTACTCCGCCTGGAAGATCGGTACCAAGAAGAACTCCAACGGGGTTCTGATGCTCGTTTTCGTGCAGGACCGCAAGATGCGGATCCAGCCGGGCTATGGCCTCGAGGGGGCGATGCCCGACGCGCTCTGCAGCCGGATCATCCGGGAGACGATGGCCCCCGCCTTCCGTGACGGCAAGTATGGCGCGGGACTCGCCTCGGGAATTTCCGCCGTCATGCAGGCGACCAAGGGGGAATACAAGGGAACGGGCCGTAAAGCCGACAAACCGATGACCCTTCTTGATTTTCTCTTCTCCCCGCTCGGGTTTTTCCTTCTCGTGATGATCGTGCTCGTGGTCATCAACCGCAACAGGCGTGACGTGGGCCGGGGTGACATCAGTCCCGGAGCGGCCGCCGCCACCGGTTTCTTTCTCGGAGGTGCCGGAGGAGGATGGGGGGGCGGTTCCGGAGGAGGGGATTCCGGTGGGTTTTCCGGCGGCGGAGGCGAGAGTGGCGGCGGGGGCTCAAGCGGAGACTGGTGACCATGAGCAGTTTCCTGAAAACCAAAAAATGGGAGGAGATGCGTCATCTCATCGGCGGGATCATCCTGCTGTTGCTGATTTTTCTGGGGTATTCGATCCCCACGATCGTGACGCTCCTGCTGATGCTCATCGTATCGTGGATGGCCATTATCTCCTTCACCGGATTCCGCACCGCGGTCATCGTCTCCGGAGGGAGCTTCCTGGTACGCTTTCTCCTGCTTGCTTTTCAGCATGGAAAGCTCCTCGGCGGGGAATCCTCGGGATTGCTGGATGACATCGAGGCCTCCATGCAGACCTGCGTGCTTGTTTCGATGATCTTCGGGGCGGTGATCTGGGTCCGGAAGATCCTCCGTTCGAAGAGGGCGGGGTTTGACGAGGTGCTCGGTGCCGTGAACCTCTACATCTGGATCGCGATCATCTACGCCTGTCTCTACACGCTCATCTCTAGAAGCAATCCGGCATCGTTTCATCTGGATATCCAGTTGACGGGGGGGAGTGATGCCCTGCAGGTAAAGCGCGATTTCAACGAGCTCTTTTATTTCAGCTTCATCACCCAGACCACCCTGGGCTACGGCGACATCGTCCCAGTGGGCCATCTGGCGCGGTCACTCGCCATCTCCCAGGCGATCATCGGCCAGTTTTACGTGGCTGTCGTCCTGACCTACATTCTCAATCTCTGGATCCGTGACCTCGGGAAGCATGTGGATCCAAATGGAGATCAACCCGTTTCCAAAGTGAGTCGCGGCAAGGGTGGGTAAATATCTGACTTTTTCGCTTCTTCGCTATTTTGGAGTAGGGAGATGTTTCGGAAAAGAAAGGAAATGAGTTTCACGCAAAGGACGCAACGGTCGCAACGTGGAATCAATCGATGATATCGGCGGTAAAAAAATGGGAGGACCCACCCCCTCCGTTCCAGAGAACGGTCCTCTTTGGTCCCGCCTTAGCGACCTTAGCGTGAAATAGCATCTTTCACTGACTTCACTCGAATTGGTGTGGCGCTGTTTTTCTGGTGCTTCATCAAGAAACGTTGGACAGATCGGGATGGGGCTGTAGCTTGATCGCCCCTTTTTCAATTCCATGACCAAGATACCCGCTCCTTACCGCCAGACCTCACCCAGCCCGTGGCACGATGTTGCCCCCGGAGAAGGGGCCTCCCAGGGAATTGTGCAGTCGATCGTCGAGATCCCGATGGGAAGCTCTAACAAGTACGAGCTCGACAAGGAGACGGGTCTTCTGAAGCTCGACCGCGTCCTCTACTCGGCCGTCTATTACCCCGCAAACTACGGCTTCATCCCGCAGACACTGGCGGATGACGGTGATCCCCTTGATGTCCTGGTGCTGGGAGCCGAGCCGGTCTATCCCCTGACCCTCGTGAAGACCCGCATCATCGGCCTCATGGTCATGAAGGATCAGGATGAACTCGACCACAAGCTCATCGGCGTTCCCGTCGGCGATCCCGAATACAGGAACTGCAACGACGTCCACGAACTCCCCGCGCACCGTCTTGCCGTGCTCAAGCGCTTTTTCGAGGACTACAAGACCCTGGAGGAGAAGTCCGTCATCGTGGATGACATCCTGCCGGCCAGGGAAGCCCTGCCCGTGATCGAGGAATCGATCGCCACCTACCGAACCTGGCGTGCCGGAGGGGAAGTGATCCTGAATCAGCCTAGGGAAGCGCTGATTAAATCCCATGAAGGCCGCTGAAGAGCATTTGCTGATTTTTGAAGGCGCGAGTGCTGGGCGATACCCGCAGCGGTCTCGCCCGAGCGAGCAACGCCACAACGACGAGCGGCG
>JBAPTI010000124.1:0-1562 GCA_049282095.1 Chthoniobacterales bacterium | reverse complement strand
ACATAGCGTCCAGTGCTGCCATCCAATGGCTTGCCGTCGCCGTCGACGCCCGCCGTCGGATACATCGCCTCCACCGCCGAGTTGACGTAGATGTATTTCCACGCCGCCGCGGAACGCGTGATGTAGTCCTGCCCGAACTCGCCCGCGTTTGCTGGAGAAATATCCCAGCCGTTGACCTTGCTTCCGAGGTTCTCTGCCTTTGCGCGAACCCTCTCGCGCCCCGCGTTGACGCCGTCGTCGATGGCTTTCATCACGTCCGGCGGGAAAGCGCTCGGCTTGAATTCACGGCCCGGGCCGACGCCGATCCGAGCGAGCCGGTCTAGCACCGGCTGCTCGACTGCAGGAAAGACGTGGAACTGCATCAGGAAGTTGAGATACTTCAGAAACGTTGCTGCGTCCGCCTCCTTCGCGTCAACGAACGCGGGGAAGTCGATCCTCGGAACTGCAGGCGGCGCAGGCTTGCCCACGAAGGTTGAAAGCGGCACCAGCTTGTAACCGGCCTGCACTTTCCGCAGTGCAGGCATATCGGCATCGCCAGACACCCCGGTGCGTCCGATCGCAAACACCAGCCAGCTCGGTGAGGCAATGCGGATCACGCCCTTCGGAAGGTGTCCCTTCCAGCCTGGCCCGGTGAGTGCGTAGGTGCCCGGCTTTGTGCCGGTCGCGCGTGAGCCGACGTAATCGAAGTTGTCGGTCACCATGTCGACCAGCATGAACGAGTAGTAGCGGTCGGTGACCGCCGGGACCTGCAGAATCATGGGCTCGGCGCGCAGATCGATCAACGCGCTGGTGTAGATCGTGTCGTTGTTGGCTGAGACGACCGCAGTGTCCTTAGGGCCGTAGAGCCGCTCGTCGTTACGGAGCTTGTTTACGCCTGCGTATTTGGGCGACTTGGGGTCGACCCCGTACGCATAGAGCGCCTTGTAGTGTTCGACGAGCGCCATTCCGAAGATGTAGGCCTCTTCCGCAATCGACTTGGCTTCAGCCGGCGTGAGCGCCGCAGGCGCTTGAGCAGTGGCAATGGACAGCGGCAGCCAACAGAGAGTCGCAGCGGCTAATGAGCCGCGCAGGAAATTGCGGAGCATTTGGTGTCCTCCAGGAGGTGGGTGTAAAACTCGGGCGGCGAAGCGCAAATGCAAGACCGAGAATTGCCACACGACGCTTGACGCCGAACGTCTGCTGCCGGCAAATTGTCGTTGACCTTGAGAGTGCCCGCAAGTGGCCGTGAACCGCCTAATCGCCCTTGCGTCGGAGATCGACCCTAAAGGGTCGTTCGGCCCGGCTCAAAGCGGACGTCGAAGCTCTGCGAGGCAAACCGTTGGTTGATATGCCAGACCATAGCCTCAGCTAGCGTAGGGTGCCGAGTACCCTGCAGCGTAGTAAGAGTGGCGACACGCCGGCAATCCGCTGCGGGGCCGGCGCGCCGATTCTTCTACTATTACTCAGAAAGCGGTAAGTCGTGCTACTAAGATTCTTAGATGCCCATATTCAGGGGGGTTCCGCGGTTTTCCTGTCGCCTTGCCTTACTTGGCGGCTACTGAGCAATAGGCTGTGACAGGCTC
>JBAPTI010000123.1:0-1595 GCA_049282095.1 Chthoniobacterales bacterium | reverse complement strand
GGTGACTAATTTTTCAATCAATCTCTTGAAGCCTTTCTGTTATCCTTGATCAAGCAGGGCTCTCGTTAACATTGTCATTTCTACTCTTTTTTCACTCAAGGCATAACCTAACAGGGCGTTGAAAAACGTGGAAATTACGAGACAATGATTCTTTATTTGCTCTTCGATAGCTCTTTGACAGTAAGCACCTGGATGTTTTCCTTATTGGTGCATTGCCATTTGTTATTTTCTGAGGAGCATTAAGCCGCCCCAACAGAGATTATCCTCTTATCCAGAGGCAACCATCCCCAGATTGCGCATTCGGACCATGTTGTAGGCAGCAGCCGAGAGCGTGAACAGCCAGTCAATCTTCTCCTCACCCTTGTATTTGGCTTTGCGTAACCAGGCGACGGTCTTCATCCAGCCAAATATCTCTTCCACCCGTTTGCGTTTCTTCTGGCTCACGGCATAGCCTTCATGACGGGTGGTCCGGCCATCGATGGCGGAACCTTTGGCTTTTTGCGCCACATGCGGAGTAACGGTCAGGTTGCGCAGGTCATCGACGAACGCCTTGCAGTCATACCCTTTGTCCGCGCCGATGGTGACCCGATGGACACCTGGAATATCGGAAGCCATGGAAAGTGCTGCCTCGCGTTCAGCCGTCCCGGTTGCTTGGGTGACGCGGGTGTCCACGGCCAAACCGTTCCGGTTCTCCATCAAAACGTGCCCCATGAAGCAGAGCTTGGCCTCCTTGCCTTTTCCTTTCCTGAACAGCCGAGATTCAGGATCGGTGACCGAGGCGTGCGTGTCGTTGCGACGCTTCTTCCCGTGGAAATCCACTTCCGGATTGCGGTTACCGCCAGTAGAGACCGGAGGTTCCTCGTCTTTGAGCCGAAAGCTCTTCAGTGATGCCCACGTTTCAATCAGGGTGCCGTCAACGGTGAAATGGTCACCAGACAATAGTCCTGCCGCCTCGGCTTGGGAGCAGATGGATCGCAAGAACATCACTGCAAGATCACTGTGTAGAATGCGCTCCCTGTTTTTGGAATAGACCGAGTGATCCCAAATCGCTTCATCCATGGACAGGCCGACAAACCAGCGGAAAAGAAGATTGTAATCAAGTTGTTCCGCCAGCATCCGCTCGCTACGGATCGAATAGAGGATTTGCAGCAGCAAGGAACGAAGCAGATGCTCAGGTGGAATCGATGGTCGTCCTATCCTCGAGTAGAGCTCACGGAACACTGGGGAGAGTTCCTTCAGCGCCTTATCGGCCATGATTCGGATAGGACGCAGGGGGTGAGTTTGTGGAACCCTGGAGTCGGGTGAAAGATAACTGAACATTTTCTGCTGCTGTATATCGGCACCGCGCATATTTCCACCTGTTTAGTAGTTATTCCAATTGGTTGAATAATACACGGCATCATTTTGTATGTCTCGTTGATTATGAGTTTTTCAACAGCCTGCTAGTCATTTTCTAACAGGCTCAATATTTAGAAGAATTTTTTCCAAACCATCAGCGTAGATTGAAATATTATATTTAGTAATCATCTTGTTGCGAGCGTTTTTAACCAATTTACATTGAAGTTCCATATTATTACGAAGTTTCTCAATTGCAT
>JBAPTI010000122.1:0-13159 GCA_049282095.1 Chthoniobacterales bacterium | reverse complement strand
GCGTGGCAGATCTCGCAGGCGATCGCCATGGGAAAGGCGTTCAGGATGCCGCCCGATGCGGTCACCAGCCTGAAGGTGACCCCGGAAACAGTCTCCCCGACCCTGGAGGCCGTGGGCTCCATCTCCTCCACGCAGGGAGTGATGCTCAGCGCCGACCTTCCCGGCATGGTGACCGCCATCCTGTTCGAATCGGGTTCCCATGCCACCAACGGTCAGATCCTTGTCCAGCTCGACACGCGTCAGGAGGAAGCCCAATTCAGGACGGCGAAAGCCAAACTGGAACTCGCCAAGCACAATCTCGAACGCAACATCGGACTGAGGAAGGGACAGGTCATCGCGGAGTACGCCTTCGAGGAGACCAAGAGCCAGTTTGACGCCGCCCAGGCTTCACTCGAGGAGATTCAGGCCGTGATCGGAAGAAAGACCATCCGCGCACCCTTCGCCGGGGAACTCGGCATCCGTCAGGTCAACGTCGGCCAATACCTCAAGAGCGGCGATCCCATCGTGCAACTCGAGTCGCTTGACCCGATTTACGTGAACTTCTCACTGCCCCAACAGAACCTCGGCAACCTCTCGGTCGGCCAACCCGTCCGCCTCCGTGCGGACGGCATCCCTGACAAGTCCTTCACCGGGAAGATCACGGCCATCAATTCCGCGGTCGACACGGCCACGCGCAATATCCAGGTGCAGGCCACCGTCCCGAACCCCAACCACACCCTCCGGTCCGGAATGTTCGCCGGGGTGCAGGTGACCCTACCAACCAGGGAGAACGTGATCATGGTGCCGGCGACCGCCGTCCAGTACGCCCCTTACGGTGATTCCCTTTTCGTGATCGGGACAATGAAGGATCCGTCTGGAAAAGAATATCTCGGCGTCAGGGAGCAGACGGTCACCCTTGGCAAGACACGTGGCGACCAGGTCGAGGTGGCCAAGGGACTCTCGCCCGGCGACGAGATCGCCACCTCGGGAACCTTCAAGCTCAGGCCGGGAGGCGCGGTGAAGATCAACAACAGCGTCCATCCGGGCAACGATCCGGCCCCCAAGCCGGAGGACAAGTAACGGAAGAGCGGCCACGCGCCACCGTTCATGAAAATCACCGACCTCTTCATCAGGCGCCCCGTGCTGGCGCTCGTGGTCAATCTCGTGATCCTGCTCGCGGGATTCCAGTCGATCCATGTCCTGAACATCCGCCAGTATCCGCGCAGCGACATCGCCGTCATCAAGGTCACCACCGCCTACGTCGGGGCGAATGCCGATCTGGTGCGCGGCTACATCACCACGCCGCTCGAACGCGTGATCGCCGCGGCGGAGGGGATCGACTACATCGAGAGCGCCAGTTCCCAGGGATCGAGCGTCATCACCGTCCACCTGAAGCTCAACTACGACCCGAACGCGGCCCTGACCCAGATCCAGGCGAAGCTGGCCCAGGTCCGCAACGAGCTTCCCCCGGAATCGGAGAACCCCGTCATCGAACTTCAGAACGCCGACGAACTCCGGGCCGCCATGTACCTCGGCTTCGCCGCCCCCGGCATGCAACCGAACCAGGTCACCGATTTCCTCACGCGGGTTATCCAGCCGAAGCTGACCGCCATCAACGGCGTCCAGCGGGCCGATGTCCTCGGCGCCCGCGTCTTTGCCATGAGAGTCTGGCTCAAGCCGGAGCGCCTGGCCGCCCTCGGCATCACCGCATCGGATGTCCGCAAGGCGCTCCAGGCGAACAACTACCTGGCCGCCGTCGGCAAAACCAAAGGGACGATGACCTCGATCAACCTGATCGCGAACACGAACCTCACCACCCCCGAGGAGTTCCGCAAACTCGTCGTGAAGCAGAAGGGCGGCGTCCTCGTCCGGTTGGAGGACATCGCCGACGTGGAACTCGGCTCGGAGGATTACGACACCGACGTCCGCTTCGACGGGAAAAACGCCAAGTTCATCGGCATCTGGTGCCTCCCGACCGCCAATACACTCGATGTCTGCAAGAGCGTGCGCGACCAGATCCCCGAGCTCCGGAAGATGCTCCCTCCCGGCATGACCCTGGAGGTTCCGTACGATTCCACCGACTTCATCAGGGATGCGATCCACGAGGTCTTCAAGACCCTCTCGGAAACCCTGCTCATCGTGATCGTCGTGATCTTCCTCTTCCTCGGATCGATCCGCTCGGTGATCATCCCGGTGATCGCCATCCCGATCTCGCTGATCGGGACCGCCTTCATCATGGTCCTCTTCGGATTCACGGTGAATCTCCTGACCCTGCTTGCCGTCGTGCTGGCCGTCGGTCTTGTCGTCGACGACGCCATCGTGGTCGTGGAGAACGTCGAGCGCCACCTCCACGAGGGACTCTCCCCCCTCCACGCGGCGCTCCAGAGCGGCAGGGAACTCGTCGGCCCGATCATCGCCATGACGATCACACTGGCCGCCGTCTACACCCCGATCGGCATTCAGGGCGGACTCACCGGGGCGCTCTTCCGGGAATTCGCCTTCACCCTCGCCGGCGCGGTCCTCATCTCAGGCATCGTGGCCCTGACCCTCTCCCCGATGATGGCCTCCAGGCTACTGCGCCGCGGCGACGACACCCGCGGCTACGCCGGATGGGTGAACAAGCGCTTCAACGCCCTTCAGCACGGTTACGTCCATCTGCTTGCCGCGATGCTCCGCCATCGCGGAGCGCTCCTGACCGTGGCCGGCTTCTGGATCCTGATCCTCCCGGTGCTCTACCTCTTCTCCCCGAAGGAACTCTCCCCGAAGGAGGATCAAGGGATCGTCTACACCATCTTCCAGGCCTCCCCCTTCTCGACGATCGACCAGACACTTCTCTACTCCGAACTGGTGAGGGATGTCTTTCTCTCACTTCCTGAGACCGGTCACACCTTCCAGATCATGAACCCCTCGGGGGGCTTCGGAGGCATCCGCACCAAGCCGTGGAAGGACCGGAGCCGTAGCTGCGATGAGATCGCCGCCGCACTCGGCAAGCAGACCGCCGAGATCCCCGGCCTGCGCGTCATCGCCACGACACCGCCCGCCTTGCCGGGGGGCAGCAACTTCCCCGTCGAGTTCGTCATCTCCTCCACCATGGAGCCGCGCCGCCTCCTCGACGCGGCCAATGACCTGGTGAGGACCGCCTTCTCGAGCGGCATCTTCATCTTCGCCGATTCCGACCTCAAGTACGACCAACCGCAGACGGAGATCGCCTTCGACAGGAACAAGGTCTCCGCGCTCGGACTCGATCTCCAGCAGGTCGGCTCCGATCTGGGCACCCTCTTCGGCGGAAACTACGTCAACCGCTTCAGCATTCAGGGACGCAGCTACAAGGTCATCCCGCAGATCAAGCGCGAGAGCCGCCTTGATCCCGACCAACTCGGCTCCACCTACGTGAGCGGCCCCGATGGCCAACTCCTGCAACTCTCCACCTTCGCGGAGCTGAAGAAAACCACGGAACCGCGCCAGATCAACCGCTTCCAGCAACTCAACTCGGCCAAGATCTCGGCCATCCTCCCTCCGGGCATCACCGTCGACCAGGCCCTCAAGGTTCTCGAGAAGCGCGCGGCGGAGATCCTCCCCCGCGGATTCGTCGTCGATTACGCCGGGGAGTCGCGCCAACTGCGCCAGGAGGGGAACACCCTTGTCACCACGATGATCCTCTCCTTCATCCTCATCTTCCTGGTGCTTGCCGCGCAGTTCGAGAGCTTCCGGGATCCCTTCATCATCCTCTTCGGATCGGTGCCGCTCGCACTCTCCGGGGCGCTGCTCTTCAGTTTCCTGGGAGCGACCAGCATCAACATCTACAGTCAGGTCGGCCTGATCACCCTAGTCGGCCTGGTGGCCAAGAACGGCATCCTGATCGTGGAATTCGCCAACAACCTTCAGGAAGGGGGACTCGACAAATGGCACGCGATCCTCGCTGCGTCGGGGACGCGGCTTCGCCCGATCCTGATGACCTCGGTCGCCACGGTGGTCGGCCACACCCCTCTGATCCTGGCCACGGGTCCCGGCGCGGGCGCCCGCAACAGCATCGGGATCGTCCTGGTCTCCGGCATGATCATCGGGACCCTCTTCACCCTCTTCGTCGTCCCGGCGATCTACCTGCTGGTCTCCAAGACCAAGCGTCCCAATCCCTCACGCGAGACCCATCACGCCATGCTCGGGGAGAACCCGGCAAAGCTCTCGCTGGCCTGAAAACTTGGTTGGAGATAAACGGAAGTTTTCACAGGGATGAAGGGTTTTACAGGGATCCGTAACGGATGCGAAGCAACGGCCGGGCTAGCCAAGGGGATAAAGGGGATGTTCACCACCGAGTCCTAGTTCCGGAGGACGATCCGAGGCTGAGTTTAGGGTTTCTGATCCAGCAGGCATGGGCTCTGCAACGCAAAGCCGGTAATCTTTGGAATCATCTTTGCAAGCTCACGTGGAAGAGTGAGGCCAACGCCAGCCGTATCGAAGTTTTGCCCGCGAGCATCTTCTGCTATGCCATTCTTTCAATCCCATTGTCGGCACTTGCCTCCCGGCAAGCAGTGCCGCCCATCCGGGTCACGCATTCGCGTGAACTTCCGCGCCGCTTCCCGGCGGTTTGGTTCATCTCCTTCATCTCCTTCATCCCTGTGCTCAATTTTTTCTCTGCGACTCTGCGCCCCAGCGGGAGAATTTCCCTCTACAACCGGAACTTGATCACCACTTTGTGGACGGCTGCGGGGGCATCGATCTGCACGCCGGGTTGATGGCCATCCTGCGGCAGGAATACGGCGAAGGATCCCGCATCGAGCCGGAAGCATGAAGGAATCCCGGCGGGGGGCTCGTAGAACTCTGCATCCTTCTCCGGATTGTAGGGTGTGCGTACCGTGAGAAGATCACGCTTGGCGTATCCGATGAGTTCGGAGCCCCCGACCATGAACTGGATGTCACCGTGGATCCTGTGGGTCTCCCATTTTTTCTCTTCTGCGGGAGCGGTTTCGTATCGCTGGACGATGGCGACAAGGCCGGGGCCGTCAATCTCGTAGCGACCGTCGGCAGTCGCCGGATCGTAAGAGGCCAGCCAGGCAAAGGCCTTGGGAAAGGAGGGATGCAGGCCGCTGTAGAGGGCCGCGTGGTCGAGTGAATCGAGAATCATGGTTGCGGTCAGTTGCCCCGGTAGCTGCACCGGGCGGTCGGCGTCTCATGGATCACGATCTCGGCGAGGCCGGGCAGATAGGGGCTGAGGCGCTCCCAGAACCAGCGGCACATGTTCTCGATCGTGGGATTCTCGAGCCCCGGAATGTCATTGAGGTAGGAGTGGTCGAGTTGTTCGAGCAGGGGATCCATCGCGCGGCTGATGCGCGAGTGGTCGTAGAGCCATCCCGTCACAGGATCGGTCTCACCCTCCACGGAGATCTCCACCTTGAAGCTGTGCCCGTGCATCCGCCCGCATTTGTGATCGGACGGCACCTTGGGAAGGGTCTGTGCCGCCTCGAACGTGAAATCCTTGGTCAATCTGACATTCATGATGGCCTTGTGATTACAGGAGCGCGCCACCCATTGCAAACGGAGAGGCACGACGGGGAATTCCACCCCCACGCCACCCCGCCTCTTGGCTCCCCTCTGGCGCTATCTTTTACCGGATCCGGTCGCTCCCTCCATCGCTCTCCCCATCGCTGACTCCGCCGCCCTCGACTCCATCATTCCCTTCATGCCGGGATTCCACATCCTGCTGAACAAGCTTGCGGAGGTATTCGGAGAGACTGCTTCCCTCAAGCTCGGCTGCACGTTTCGCAGCTTCCAAAATTTGAGGATCAAGTCGCGTTTGAATATGCATTGTATAGTGATATGTTAACTACCAGATACTCCTTTATTGGAAATTTGCAAGTTTTTGGACGAGTGTTGTTTGCGTTTTTAAAACGAAACCCATAACTTTTAGGCATGAAGAAGCGGGTTACAAAAATCTTAACGGGGTTCCGATTGGATCCCCGTCTGAAGGTTCTTGCCGTTCAGGCTGCAGCCCAGGAAAACCGTTCCCTCTCGAACTACATCGAGAATCTCATCCGCAAGGATGTGGCAGAGCGCGGTCTCTTGGACTCTCAGGCCAACGGAAAGAAGTAGGGTTCGGCACCTTTACATTTGCCAAGCGGAGAGGTTTACACGGAGTGTGTATACATATGATATGCTTTATATATAACGCTTGGATATCTTTCGTGCATACGATTTGCCAATAATTGTAAGTTTATGGCATCCGATTGTTTACGAGTTTCGAAAAATATCCTAAACAAGGCCGATGAAACAATCGGCTTCCAAAAAGAAATCGGAGACTAAAATCCTGACGGGATTCCGCATTCATCCCGGAATCAAAGAGTTGGCGATGGCGGCCGCCCTGCAGGAGAACCGGTCCTTCTCGAATTACTTGGAGAATCTCATCCGCAAGGACATCGACTCCAAAAACCTCGTTTCCAAGAAACCCAGAAAATAGGGACCCGACAAGAATAGCGATTCCTATTGGTATATTGGTGGTGGGTATCACTCCACGGTGACGCTTTTGGCCAGATTGCGCGGTTTGTCCACATCGCATCCGAGTTCCACGGCGATGTGGTAGGCGAAGAACTGGAGGACGATTGCAGTCAGGATCGGTGTCAGGATCTCGGGCGCATCGGGGATGAGGATGAGATCGTCGCAGAGTTTCGCGAGTTCTTCGCTCCTTCCCTCCGTTCCGATGGCGATGATGGGTCCGCCGCGGGCCTTCACCTCCTCGATGTTGCTGAGGTTTTTGGAAAAGAGTGAGTCGTGCGGGGCGATGAAGACCGAGGGAGTCTCCGGGTTCACGAGCGCGATGACGCCATGCTTGAGTTCGGCGCTGGGATGGCCGCTGGCGGCAATGTAGCTGATCTCCTTGAGCTTGAGCGCACCCTCGAGAGCGACGGGGTAATTGTACTGCCTCCCGAGGAAGAGCATGACCTTGGCGCGGGCATAGCGTTTCGCAACGCGTTCGATCACGGGCTCCAGCTTGAGCACTTGGTCGATCAGTGATGGCAGCGCCTCCAGTTCTGCGATGATGCGTCCCCCTGCGGCGCTGGAGAGATTGCGGATCCGACCCAGTAGCAGGGCGATCAGGACCAGGATCGTGACCTGGGAGGTGAAGGACTTGGTCGCCGCCACGCCGATCTCGGGTCCTGCGTGCATGTAGACGCCGCCGTCGCTCTCCCTGGCGATGGTGCTGGCCACATTGTTGCAGATGCCGAGTGTGCGGTGTCCCTTGCGCCTGCTCTCGCGCATCGCGGCGAGCGTGTCGGCGGTCTCGCCGCTCTGACTGAGCACGAAGACCAAGGTATCCTTGGTCATCGGGAGGTTGCGGTAGCGCAGCTCGCTGGCGTACTCGCACTCGGTCGGGATCTGGGCCAGATGCTCGATGAGATACTCGCCGACCATGGCTGCATGGAAGGCGGTGCCGCAACCGCTCAGGACGATCCGCTCGACAGCGCGAAGCTCCGCGTTGCTCATGTTGAGGCCACCCAGCTTGGCTGTCGCCTCCTCGTGGGAGAGGCGGCCACGCATGGCGTCGGCGACCGTCCGGGCCTGCTCGTGGATCTCCTTGAGCATGTGGTGGGGATACCCACCCTTGCCGGTATCCTCCTCGGTCATCTCAACCTTGGTGACATGGCCGGCGGCGCCCTCCCCCTGCACGGTGGAGAGGGTGAACCCCTCCGCGGTGATCAGCGCGATCTCGTAGTCGTTGAGGTAGACGACGTCGCGGGTGTGCGCGACGATCGCGCTGACATCGCTGGCCAGAAAATGCTCCCCCTTGCCGATGCCAAGCACCAGCGGGCTTCCCCGTCGCGCCCCGATGATGAGTCCGGGGAATTCGGAATGGATGACGGCGATCCCGTAGGTGCCGGTGACCCTGGAGAGAGCCTCGCGCACCGCCTCGACCAGCGCCTCCCGCGTTCGCACGGGTGAGCGGTCGAAGGCACGGCCGATCAGGTGGGCTAGCACCTCGGTGTCGGTCTGGGAGAGGAAGCGGTGACCCTCCCCCTCCATCATGGCACGGAGGCCGGCGTGGTTCTCGATGACCCCGTTGTGCACGAGGGCGAGCCTTCCCGAACGATCCTGATGGGGGTGCGCGTTTTCCCGGGTCACTTTCCCATGGGTCGCCCAGCGGGTGTGGCAGATGCCGGTGGTCCCGCCGATCGGGTTTCGGGCAACGGCTTCCACGAGCTTGTCGATGCGACCGACCTCCTTGCGGATCGAGATCACCCCCTCCTCCAGGGTGGCGATCCCGGCGGAGTCATAACCGCGGTATTCCAAGCGGCGCAGCCCGTCCAGCAGGATGGGGGTGGCCTCGACTCTTCCGACATATCCTACGATTCCGCACATGGGTGAATTCCTGACCCCAGCTTGGCCTGTCCGCCGGGGGATTTCTATGGGTCAAAACGCTTACCTTTCCCCCGGATTATGCAATGGAGCGAGGTTAACAGATTCGGATGCTTCACCGGAATGGTCAGTCCATGCGGAGTTAAAATGTGAAAGCGTTAGAAAGTTAAAAAGGTGTTCAAGTCAGAGGCCGAATCGGACTCATACAGGCACCTTTTGACAGCACTTTTCCCACCATCCCTCTCCCGAATCTCGAGTCATGGCTCTCCCGGATCCACTTTGTAACATTTTCACTTTTTAACTCTTTTAACACGGCTTCCTATTTTTTCAGGGATTCCCAATTCAGATTCTGGATTTACCAGTGAGCCCACTCCCCCCGAAAGTGGCTGACAAAGCGGCATTCACCCCGCAAAATACCGGAAGGATCACCCCTTTTCCAAGATGCAACACAAGCATGTCATCGCCCCGGCGGCCCGCACCCTTGCCATCATCATGGGAGGAGGAGCGGGATCGCGTCTCTTCCCTCTCACCAAGGACCGCGCCAAGCCGGCGGTTCCGATCGGAGGCAAATACCGCCTCGTCGACGTGCCCATTAGCAACTGCCTGAACTCCGGCATCCGCGGCATCTATGTGCTGACCCAGTTCAACAGCACCTCGCTGCACCGGCACATCAACGCCAGCTACAAGTTCGACAACTTCAGCCATAGCTTCGTCGAGATCCTGGCGGCCCAGCAAACCCCCGAGGGCTCCACCTGGTACCAGGGAACGGCCGACGCGGTCCGGCAGAACCTCCGCACCTTCCTGGAGGGGAACCACGACTACTTCATCATCTTGTCGGGTGACCAGCTCTACCGCATGGATTACCGTGATGTGCTCCTGCAGCATATCGAGGGGGGCGCCGACCTGACGATCGCTTGCATCCCGGTGAACCGCGAGTCGGCCACGGGATTCGGCATCATGGAGACCGATTCGCAACAACGAATCACCCGCTTCGTCGAGAAACCGACCGATGCGGCCATCCTCTCCGAGCTCCGCATGAAGCCCGAGGTGCTCCGCGATCTGGAAGAACCCGACCAGCAGGAACTCTACCTCGCCTCGATGGGCATCTACGTCTTCAACCGTAAGGTGCTGGCCGACTGCCTCGACAACACCCTCGATGACTTCGGCAAGAACATCATCCCCTCCACGATCGGCTCGCGCAACGTGCAGGCCTACATCTTCCGCGGTTACTGGGAGGACATCGGCACGATCCGCTCCTTCTTCGACGCCAACCTCAACCTCTGCGATCCCAAGCCCCAGTACAATTTCTACGCCCCCGGGGCCCCGATATACACCCAGTCGCGCTTCCTTCCCGCCAGCGTGATCGAGGAGACGGTGGTCGACCGCGCCATGATCTCCGACGGCTGCCAGATCCGCTCGGCAAGGCTGGAGCGCTGCATCGTCGGCATCCGCAGCTTCATCAATCCGGGAGCCCGCCTCCGCAACACCATCGTCATGGGGGCCGACTATTTCGAGAGCGACAAGGGAGGCACCCCCGCCGGAGAGATCCCCATCGGAATCGGTCGCGACTGCGTCATCGAGGACGCGATCATCGACAAGAACGCCCGCATCGGCGACGGCGTGGTCATCACTCCCCACGACAAGGATGCCAACTCGGAGGGGCCCGGTTACTACATCCGCGACGGCATCGTCGTGATCCCCAAGAATGCCGTCATTCCCCCGGGAACACGGATCTGACAAAGATCGCAGGCGTTTTCGCCGAAGGTTTAGATCACCAAGAGAACTATCTTCCTCCATCCTGACTTCCCCTTTCCTCATCCTCGATCCTTTTCCCATGTTCCGCACCTTCCGCCTCCTTTCCCTGCTGGGAAGCCTTCTGCTTCTCACCGGATGCCTCTTTGACAATCCCCCATCGGGCCCCTCCCAGAGCATCGATACCTGGCTTGTCGGCCAGTGGGAGACCAAGGACAAGTCGGGGCACACCTGCAGGACGGTCGTCGCACCGGCCTCCTCCAGCCACTACCGCATCTCCCTCTCCGGCCTCAAAGGCGGCACCCAGGAATTCGACGCCTGGATCGGCAGGGTCGACGGCTTCTCGATCCTGATCCTCAAGTCGCTCAACGAAGGACCCTCCGTCGGGAAGTACGCGCTCTTCCATTACGAACTCATCTCCCCGGCCAAGCCCGAACCCGGAAATATCGGTGCCACGAGGATCCGCCTGAGCGAACTCCAACTCGACGAGTCGTGCCGCTCCCTCGATTCCTACAAACTCCGCGCCGCCATCCGGCAGGGACTCAAGGCGGGAACCCTGCTTGCCCCCTACGACGTGGTTGCCGAACGGAAGGGCAAGACGGAGGAGATCGCCGGCAGTGTCATCTGGACGAAGACCGGCGACGTCACCCTCAGCGGCGAGACGTTCTGACCGAGAGGGATGAAACTTGAGACCTGCCGCAACGGATGCGAAGCAATGGCCGGGCAAGCAAACCTGAAAAGGTTTGAGGAGTCTTCCCCTCTCAACCTCTCAACCTCTCAACTTTTTAACCTTTTAACCTTTCACAGCACACCTTATGTCCAAACCAGCCACCACCGACACCCGCATGGAGAAGATCGTCAGTCTCTGCAAACGCCGGGGCTTCATCTACCAGTCCTCGGAGATCTACGGAGGCATCGGGGGGTTCTGGGACTACGGCCCGCTCGGCGCTGAACTGAAGCGGAACCTCCGCGACACATGGTGGCGGGCCATGACCCGCGACCGGGACGATGTCGTCGGTCTGGATGCCACCATCATCATGCATCCCGCGGTCTGGAAGGCCAGCGGCCACGTCGACACCTTCGCCGACATGATGCGCGAGTGCACGATCACCAACAAAAGGGTGCGCGCCGACCATGTCGAGCCGCAGGGAGGTTCGGTGATCCGCTTCACGGGAGCCAAGGCTCCCAACGGATGGAGCCTTGATCGCACTCTCTCGGTCCTCATGAAGCAGGGTGAGCATATCGAGAGCTTCCGCAAGCGTGTGAGACTGCTGGTCTCGCAGAATGCGGGGTCCTCGGCGGGTAAACCCGACGAGATCGAACTGCTGGGCGAGGAACGGACCAAGGTCGTCGAGGGCTCCGTCGATTTCCACCCGGAGACGGGGGGACTGCTCAACGAGGCGCGTCCCTTCAACCTCATGCTCCGCACCTATGTCGGCCCCACGGCCACGGAGGATGACATCGCCTACCTGCGACCTGAGACGGCCCAGGCGATCTTCGCCCAGTTCAAGAATGTCTGCGACTCCTCGCGCGTGAAGGTCCCCTTCGGGATCGGCCAGATCGGCAAGGCTTTCCGCAACGAGGTCACGCCGAAGAACTTCACCTTCCGCTCCCGCGAGTTCGAGCAGATGGAGCTGGAGTTCTTCATCAAGCCGGACGAGGCGGTCAAGCTGATCCATGGCTCCGTGGCCTCGTGGAGGGAGGGGGCCGACCTGAGCGAGCCGAAGCCGAACTGGGGCTGGGAGATGTGGCACCGCTACTGGGTCGCCCAACGCACCGCCTACTACGCCTCGATCGGTCTTGGCGCCGAGGATCTCGACTACTACTGGCAGTCGAAGGCCGACCTAGCCCACTACGCGAGGGCCTGCGTCGACATCCTCTTCAAGTTCCCCTTCGGCACCGACGAACTCGAGGGGATCGCGGCGCGCGGCAGCTTCGACCTGACCCAGCACCAAGCCCACTCGGGCAAACAGCTGGAGTATTTCGACGAGGAACTCAAGACGGCCTGCGACGCCATGACCGCGGAGCAGAAGGTGGCCTTCACCGAGGAGGCCTACGCGGCTCGCAACAATCCCGACACCACACGCGAGGAGGTTGCGGCCTTCTGCGAAAAACTCTTCAAGGGACTCTACGTCCCCCACGTCATCGAGCCCTCGGCCGGCCTCGACAGGTTGGCGCTGGCCATTCTCTCGAATGCCTTCGAGGAGGAGACCGTCACCGACGAGAAGGGTAAGAGCGAGGTCCGCACGGTCCTTCACTTCCATCCGCGCATCGCACCGATCAAGGTCGGCATCTTCCCGCTGCTCAAGAACAAGCCCGAGCTTGTCGCCAAGGCCCGCGAGATCGTCGCGTTGCTTCGTCCCCACATGAGCGTCTTCTACGACGAGACGGGAGCCATTGGACGGCGTTACCGCCGCCAGGACGAGGTGGGAACACCCTTCGGCGTCACGATCGACTTCGAGACCCTTGGTGAGGAGAAACCGGAACTCAAGGACACCGTGACCCTGCGCGAGCGCGACTCGATGCAGCAACGCCGCATTCCGATCGCCGAACTCCTCCCGTTCCTGCTCGGGAAGATTTTGTGACCTTCAAGCCCCTTCGGGGCAGAAGATAAAAACCTGAGACTTGAAGGCTGAAACCTGAAAAGGAGAGGCCTTTTTGTTACTGGTTACCGTGCTACCTTACGTCCGACTCGACCTCCCCGTCAGCCAAAGTTGTCCTGAGGAGATCCCCTGTCTTTAAGGATGAAGCCGAGGTGACCACCTTCCCTTCGGCATTGCGGGTGATGCTGAATCCCCGGGCGAGGGTTGCCTCGGGGTTGAGGGCCGACAGGGCCGCGCTCACGAGGTTCATGCGTCCCTTGTCGCGTTCCAGCCGGTGAGCCATGAGTGTGCCGAGTTGCTCTCCCAGTGTTGAGATTTTCTGACCCGCATGGAGCAATCGGTGGCCGGGATGGGCCGAGGCCATCTGTGCCGCGCGCCGCGCGATCGTCGCGGAGACCTGCTCTGTCCGCCGCTCGATTGTCCCGGCGAGAAACTCCTCGATCCGGTCGCTCGTCTGTCTTGCCTCTTCGACCCTGCGC
>JBAPTI010000121.1:0-1622 GCA_049282095.1 Chthoniobacterales bacterium | reverse complement strand
CGGGGCAGTCTTTTGCAGTCGGCGGGGTGCTCCGGCCCCCAGGGAGGACCACGTCGTACACCCATGACCACGCTTGGCATCGATATCGGCTGCATCAGCCTCAAGGCCGCACTCGTCGGCCGTGCTGATGACCAGGATCTCTTCTCAGACCTTCTCCAGCAGCACCCAGACCTCTTCCAGACGCCGCGCGACGGCCTGACCGTCATCGACGGCGCGCCGGTGCTCGTCGCGCAGTACCGGCGTATCAAGGGCAGTCCGGCCGACTCGGCGCAGACGCTGCTCGGCGAGCTCCTGGCCGTCCTTCCCGAGGGATCCCTGCACGGCGCCCGTGTCACGGGCTCGGGCGGGCGCCTGGTCGGTCCGGCGTTCGACGCGGCTTTCGAGAACGAGTTCAAGGCCATCACGCGCGGCATCGGCGCGCTTAACCCGGAGACACACACCATCTTCGAGATGGGCGGCGAGACCTCCAAGTTCATCCGCCTGGAGGCCGGCGACGGCGACGGCGGCTGCGCCGGCATCGCCGACTACCAGACCAACGGCGACTGCGCCGCCGGCACCGGCTCCTTCATGGACCAGCAGGCGAGCCGCCTGCTCTACGACATCGAGGACGTCGGCGGCATCGTGCTCGGCGCCGCCAAGCCCGCCAGCATCGCCGGCCGCTGCAGCGTGTTCGCCAAGAGCGACATGATCCACGCGCAGCAGAAGGGCTACGAGCCCCCCGAGGTGCTGCGCGGCCTCTGCGACGCGGTCATGCGCAACTTCAAGGGCACGATCGCCAAGGGCAAGGTCATAGAGCCGCCCGTGGCGTTCATCGGCGGCGTGGCCGCCAACGAAGGAGCGGTGCGTTCGCTGCGCGAGGCCTTCGGGCTCGACGACGGCCAGCTCTTCATCCCTGAGTACCACGCGAGCATGGGCGCCATCGGCGCGGCCCTCATCGAGGCCGACGTCGAGGCCGCGCGCGAGATCCTCGGGCTCGACGTCGACCGGCTGCCTGCGGCGGAGTTCCCCACCACAGAGCCCCTCTCCATGGAGCGCGTGGTGCTGCTGCGCGACATGGCCAGGCCCTACGAGTTCAAGAGCGACGCGGTCGTCGACGTCTACATGGGCATCGACATCGGGTCCGTGTCCACCAACCTCGTGGTCATCAACGACGCCGGCGAGGTCCTCAAGGAGATCTACACCAAGACCGACGCCCGGCCCGTGGAGGTCGTGACCAAGGGCCTCGCCGACATCCGCGACGAGATCGGCGCCCGCATCAACCTGCTCGGCGTGGGCACCACCGGCTCTGGCCGCGAGCTCATCGGCGAGCTCACCGGGGCGGACATCATCACCGACGAGATCACCGCCCACAAGACGGGCGCGGACTTCATCGGCCGCAAGATCGGCAAGCAGTGCGACACGATCTTCGAGATCGGCGGCCAGGACAGCAAGTTCATCAGCCTGCAGGACGGCATCGTCGTCGACTTCGCCATGAACGAGGCCTGCGCCGCCGGCACGGGCTCGTTCCTCGAGGAGCAGGCCGAGAAGCTCGGCATCAACATCATCGGCGAGTTCGCCGAGCTCGCGCTCGGGTCGGACACGCCGGTGCGCCTCGGCGAGCGCTGCACCGTGTTCATGGAGCG
>JBAPTI010000120.1:0-48644 GCA_049282095.1 Chthoniobacterales bacterium | reverse complement strand
TGCATCAGTTGACCGCCAGAGCGGTGGGTCAGCTTGGTGATAGACTCCTTCAGTTGGATCAGCGGATCGAGCGGTACAAGGAGGTAGAGGTTGGCGATGCTCGGGCTCACGACATCGTGATCCGTTCCTTGGACGCCGGGGTGGTAACCACGACCCAGGTGCCCGAGGTGTTACGGGAGTGGAGAGCGCCGAGCCACAAGGCTTTTGAGCCAAGGACGGCCTGGAGCCTGTTCAATGCCTTCACCGAGGCGCATAAGCAGGTCAACCCCCATACGGCACTACGCAGGGGAGAGGCACTCTACGGCCTGTTTGACACCGAGACTGGGGCCATGCTCGGGAGGAACTAGGCATGAGCAGCCTCCTCAACCGATCGGCACTAAAGCGGTTCCTACTGGATCGTGCCAAGGTGATGCGTCCTCATCATCGCCTATCACGCGTTTCTGAGGAAGCGCTTGAGAACCTGGAGAACATGCTGCGCAATCAAGCATCGGAAATGATCCGCAGACATCCGGCAAAGGGATCGACCATCAGGCCGTAGCCTCTGGGGGGAAGCAGTCCGGCATGCCGGGGCTGCGAGTCACGCCTTCGGGCGTGGCGGAAAAAAGATCTGACCCTGGTGCGGGTGGGTCTTTTTTTTAGCTATTGGCGGGTCCGCCGAGGTGGTTGCGTAAATCGAAAACTACTCAAACCCACTCAATTCTACACAGGCGTAAAATTCAAAAGTGTGAGGAAAGTGTGAGGTAGCACTTTCTGAAAATTGACCTATAAAACCCCTAGACCCTGATAGAAACTTGGTGGACCGGGAAGGACTCGAACCTTCAACCAATTGATTAAGAGTCAACTGCTCTACCATTGAGCTACCGATCCAATCGACCTGCCGTGCATGGTCTGTTGTTTTACCCGTAAGGAGGCTTCTGTGCAAAATGAAAAATCTCTTTTTTGCCGATTTCTTCGAGGGCGCCTCTCCACCGACCCGATTCCTCGACTCTCCTTTTCTCTTGCGACACGATTCGGCAGCCGCATTACTGGACGTTCTGATGGACACGAAATCCCTCGCAGCCGAACACCTCATGAATCCGCTCGAGGAGCGGATCGGCTACAAGTTCCGCAACTCCCTGCTCCTGGCCGAGGCACTGACCCACGCAAGCATCTCGCTGGAGCGCAAGGACTACCCCTTCGATAACCAGCGGCTCGAGTTCCTCGGCGATGCCGTCCTTCAGCTCGTGATCACGGAGGAGCTTTTCTCCCGGTTTCCCGACTTCACCGAGGGGCAGTTGACCAAGATCCGTACGCGTCTGGTCTCGCGCACGGCACTCAAGGAGCATGCCCGCACCCTGCGCCTCGGCGAGCACCTGATGATGGGCCGCGGAGAGGAGTCGAGCGGCGGCCGCGAACGGGCATCCACGCTCGGGGATGCCTTTGAGGCACTGGTCGGAGGGATCTATCTGGACGGAGGGATCCGGGCGGCCGAGCGCTTTATCCTGAAGGTGGCGGCGGGGGATCTCGAAACCGTTTCCCTGCAACCCGAGGAGATCAATCCCAAGGGAAAACTGCAGGAGCTGTTGCAGTCACTCGCCCCGAGCGCCCCTGTCTATGAGATCCTCCATGAGAGCGGCCCTGAGCATTTGAAGAACTTCGGTTGCCGTGTGGTCTGGGAGGGCGTGCTTCTCGGAACAGGCGAGGGACACAGCAAGAAGGAGGCCGAGGTGGCCGCTGCTATCCACGCGCTCGACGCCGAACTCTGGCTTCAGAAAACCGCTTCCGGTCTCGCGCAGGGCTGATCGGGAATGGCCGAAGGTCTCGCGCGGAGACGCTGAGGCGCAGAGAAGCTAAACAAAGAGAGATGGCCGCAGCGCGAAGCGCCGTGGTGGGGGTTGGTTAATGAATGCCCCTGCAAGCGAGCTTGCCAGGGCAGATTCTCCCCCCAAACCAGATCCGTTTCACGGATCCCATCTCTCTGGTCCGAACCCACCTTCATGATCTTCATGCCCTTCATGGTTAAAATCCCTTTCATCCCTCTCTATCTCAGCGCCTCTGCGCCACTGCGGGAGCAACTCAGTCCTCGGCCCTTCCCAATCAGTCTTTTTCACTTTTCACATTTTCACTTTTTACTCTTTTTTTCCCATCTCGCTTTTCACCGCCCCGTTCATCATGCTTGCCTTCATGGATTCGCTGAACCTCGCCGCCCCGAACCTCGCTCTGGTCGCCATCATCATCGGAGCCTTGCTGGTCGGCGCCCATCTCTTCGGACTTCTGGTACCCGGGCCCTGCATTGCCTGGGCGCGATCCATCCCCCGCTCGCGGGTCTGGGGGACTCTCCTGCTGGCGGCCGCCGCCCTCTGGTCGCTTATCATCGCCTCCACCACGGATCTGGGTGAGTTCTCACCGATGCGCTCCTACGTGGTGATCGGGATCGTGGCCGGAGCGATCCTGCTCTGGAAGTTTGTCCCCGACTTTCTGGCCTCCCGGTCGCTGGGATTCCTGCTCCTGCTGGTGGCTCATCCCGTTCTGGAGACCACGTTCCTGCAGCACGGACCCGTGAAGATCGCCCTGGCCGCGCTGGCTTACGCGTGGGTGCTCGTCGGTCTCTTCCTTGTCGGCATGCCCTATCTCCACCGCGACCTGCTCTTCTGGATCAGCGAACGCCGCTGGCTCTGGAAAATCCACTGCTGGGCAGGCATCCTCTACGGCCTCTTCCTCCTGCTGGGCGGACTGAAGATGGAGATGCTTTAGGGAAGTATGAATTATGAATTATGAGGGATGAAAAGGGGAAACAGTCCAATTATCTGCCGGTCGTCCCCGACCAGGCATCCTCTCCCGCAGGCGCAGGATCGGACTACCTTCGGTATGATTAAGCCGCTTTCCCAAGCGCCTTTTGCGCAACAGCCCAACAGCCTTCAGCCTTTTCACCTACCCCCTCTCCCTCCTCCCTTAGTCACACCGGAGTGCCTTGACGGGGTCGAGGCGTGAGGCGATCCAAGCGGGGATCAGTGCGGCCAGCGAGCAGATGAGGAACGCGCTGATGCAGATCAGGGCGACGTCGGTCGGGACGACTTCGGCCGGGATCTCGTTGAACTGGTAGACGCTTCGCGGGAAAATCTCGACTCCGAGCACGTTGGCCAGCCACTGGCTCACCTCGTTGCGCCAACGGATGAGGCTCATTCCCAAGGCCAGGCCGCAGGCAACGCCGATGACGCCCACCACCATTCCCTGCGCCAGGAAGACGGAGATCACCTGCCAGGTCCGGGCGCCGAGCGCCTTGAGCACCCCGATCTCGCGGGTCTTCTGCACGGTGACGGTGATCAGCGTGTTCATGATGCCGAAGGCGGCCACCAGAATGATGAACATGAGGAGGAAGAACATGACATGACGCTCCATGGCGATGGCATCGAAGAGCTGCTTGTTCATCTCCATCCAGGTCACACAGGAAATCTCCCCGGGAAGCTGATTCATCACTCCCTCGCGGATCTCGGCGGCACGGTCGGGATCCGTCGTCCGCACAGCAAGTCCATGGACCGCCCCGCCCAGCCCGTAGAGTTCCTGTCCGACATGCAGGGGGATCAGCAGGAACTCGCTGTCATACTGGTAGCGTCCGCTCTCGAAGATCCCGGTAACGGTCAACTCGGTCGGGAGAACCATCTGGCGGAGCGAGTCGATTTCACCCCCCTTGGATCCCTTACCCCCCTTGCCCTTCATCCTGTCGAGTTGCTCGAGTACCTGGCCGAGATTCCCGGGCGAGTAGACGGTGATGACATCCCCCACCCTCACCCCGAGGGCACGGGCCACTTCGCTTCCGAGCACGGCATGATCGCCGTCCAGATCAAGTTTCCCGGAGACGATGAATCTGGAGAGATCACCGATCTCTTTCTCCCGCGCCGGATCGATTCCCCGGATCTTGGGAGCCAGTCGCTGGTGGTTGAACTCGACGATCACGGGCCCCTGGACAAAGGGAGCGACCGCGACCACGCCGGGGGCCTTGGCCGCCTTTTCCCCCAGCCCTCTCCATCCCTCGATCAGGCCGTTGTTGGTGAGGAGCAGGTGGGCATCAAAGCCGATCACCTTGCGCTGCAACTCGCGCTCGAAACCCGTCATCACCGACATGACCAGGATCAGGACGGTGATCCCGAGGGTCACCCCCAGCACGGAGATCAGCGTGATCACCGCGAGGAACGTGCGCTTCGGCTTGAGATAGCGCGCGGCCAGAAACAGGGGTGCAGGCAGGCTCATCGACATCATCCGAGTAAAAAGTGAAAACGGGAAAAGTGAAAGCGGAAGGATGAAGGGGGCAAAGTATGAATTATGAATGATGAGGGATGAAACGGGATCCTACCGATCAAAACTTTCGCCTTTAGCCCAACAGCCCAAAAGCATTGACGGCACTTGCCTCCAGGCAAGCGGTGCTAACGGGGCTTTTCGCTGCGCTTTGCAGGCCCGGCCGTTGCTTCGCATACGTTACGGCAGTCTACCGCACCCATCCCAGCGGCTTGGTTCAGCCTTCAGCCTTTTCCCCTTGGTCTCCGTGCTTACCCGGCTGGATCAGGATCCTGCTTGCAAGGAGGGAGGCCAGGCAGAGGAGGGTGATCCCAAGGAAATAGATGCTGTGGCGTCTGAGATGGAAAGGACCGGCGACAAGGTCGAGTCCGCCCAGGGAATCAAGCAACCATCCCCAGAGCATCGGCACAGCTCCCGCGACAAGACTCACGATGACTGTGGAGAGGGCGAAGTAGTGGTTCTTCCCCGATTCGGGAACCACACTCATCCAGAGGTGGCCGTTCCCCATGTTGAACGATGCCATCGCCGCACCGCCGGAGACATTCAGAAGGAGGACAAGCCACCAACTCGGCGTGATCACCCCCGCAGACATCAGGAACCAGATCCCGAGCACGAGTGCAAAAGCCAGCAGGGAAATGCGGATTAGAGGGATGCTTCCCGATCGGTCAACCCTTTTCCCGACCTTCTGGAGAATCATCATCGGTGCAAGGAAGGTCCCGGTGGAGAGCAGGTAGATGAGGTAGGGGGAAAACCGGGCCTGATCCCTGAGATACTGGACCGGAAAGACCCCGAGCCCCCCTCCCACGAAGACGAAGAGCAGGCTGAAGAGAACCCAGTTCCGAAAGGGCAACACGCGGATCATGTCGCCGAGCGGAACCTTGGCGGAGGATTTCGCAACAACCTCCCCATGCCTTGCGTCGGGAATGCCGCGCAGATAGAGAAGGCTCACCACGGCGCAGGCCACCGAGATCCAGAGGACGAGCGAGTAGCGCCAAGGCTCCGCACCATCCCTCATCAGGAGCGCGGAGAGCAGCATGGCAAGAAGGCACCCCGCATTGATGAACGTGTGATCCACGGAGATGAAGCGGCCCCTCACGGCGGCCGGCACAATCCCGGTGAGCCACGGCATGAATGCCGCCGTGGCGACCCCCCGCAGCACGTTGAAGAAAAAGAGACTTCCAAGCAGGATTTCGAGCCGCACCTCCCGGGAGAGGAAGAAGAGCAGGGGAACGACCGCCGAAGTGCCGATGAATGCAGATCTGAGCCCCCATCCCATCAGGGCGAAGGATCTGTAACTGTGCCGCGCAAGATAACGTGCCGCGGGAAGCTGCAGCACGGTCATCAAGGGTGGGAAGGAGGCGATCAGTCCGAGGATGACGGAGTTGGCCCCGAGATCCTTCGCCAGCAGGACGATCGGCGCACCCATGATGATCTGGAAGCAGATCGCGTTGTAGAAATTGAACCAGTGAAACCCGAAGGTTTCCTTGGTGTAGGGAACCTGGAAAAGACCGAACGGGCCCATGTAGCCGCCTGGAACGGGCGCACCCGTGGGAGTGTCGGCTGTTTTCACGATACCATCGGGATCAAAGAGCAGATGTCAGTGGTCGGAACAACCCACATCCAGTCTCTGGCATCCGGTTTCCGCCAAAGCAGTCCCCAGCTCATTCCCCGGAAGCGATTCCCTTGGGAACCGCTGATTAAATCGCATAGAGGCCGTTGCGGGAAGCCGTAGCGTATGCGAAGCAACGGCCGGGCAAGCAAAACGCGAAGCCAACGCAGTTGGCCCCCGAGCCACGCCACGAAGCCAAAGGCTTTGTGGCCTTTGGCTTGGATCTCCGCAACCCAGAGGGCTGAAGCCATTTGTCGATTTTTGTGGCGTTGCTCGCTCGGGCGAGACCGCTGCGGGTATCGCCCAGCACTCGCGCCTTCAAAAATCAGCAAATGATCTTCATCGGCCTTCATGGGATTTAATCAGCGATTCCCTTGGGCCGGTTCTTGAGATGGGGAAAGAGGATGACGTCCCGGATGGACTCGGCGCCGGTCAGGAGCATGACAAGTCGGTCGATGCCGATTCCGATGCCTCCGGCCGGAGGCATGCCGTACTCGAGGGCATCGAGGAACTCCGTATCGATCTTTTGCTGCTCCTCGCCCGCCTGATGCTCAAGTCGCTCGCGCTGCAGGTCGGGGTCGTTGAGCTCCGAGTAGCCAGGAGAGATCTCCTGCCCGTTGATGATGAGCTCGTAGACATCGACCGTGGAGGGGTCGGCATCGTTGAGACGCGCCAGGGGCACAAGCTCCTTGGGGACATGGGTGACGAAGCAGGGATCGATCGTCTTCTCCTCGACAAGCTTTTCGAAGACATGCTGGGTCATCTCGAACTCCTCGGGGCAGTGCGAGATGTCGAGCTTCAGCTCGGCGCAGCGCCGGATCTTTCCCTCCTTGTCGAGGGCGAACCATCCGGGAACAGCCTCCTCGATGAGATCATGGTAGGAGGCGCGCTTCCAGGGGCGGGAGAGATTGATGGTGCGTGTGACGTTCCCCTCCGCGTCGCGGTGATGGACCTGATGGTCGGCATTGCCGAGCATCACGGCGAGATGGCAGATCAGCTCCTCGACCAGCACCGACATCACCCGGAAGTCGGCGTAGGCCCAGTAGGCCTCGAGCATGGTGAACTCGGGATTATGTCGGCGGGATATCCCCTCGTTGCGGAAGCTGCGGTTGAGCTCGAAGACTTTCGGGAAGCCGGCGACGAGAAGCCGCTTGAGGTAGAGCTCCGGCGCGATGCGGAGATAGAAGTCCATGCCCAGCGCGTTGTGATGGGTCTTGAACGGCTCGGCGGCGGCGCCCCCCGGGATCGCCTGCATCATCGGGGTCTCCACCTCGAGGAAGCCGCGCTCGTCGAGGAACCGGCGGATCTCGCGCACGACGAGACTGCGCTGGCGGAAGGTCTCGCGCGACGGGGCGTTGGCGATCAGGTCAAGGTAGCGCTGGCGGTAGCGGGTCTCTGAGTCCTGCACCCCGTGCCACTTGTCCGGAAGGGGGCGAAGCGACTTGGAGAGCATCACCAGACGGGTCACCTTGATGCTCGGCTCGCCGGTCCGGGTCGTGAAGCACTCGCCCTCCACACCGATGAAGTCCCCGATGTCGAGCTGGGTGGCGAGGGCAAGCGCCGCCTCGTCGAGTTCCTTGCCGTTGAGATAGACCTGCATGCGTCCCCCGATTTCGGAAAGATCGAGGAAGCGGCTCTTACCCATGTCGCGGTAGGCGGTGATGCGCCCGGCCATGGTGACGCATTTCCCCTCGGCAAAAGAGGCCCGGACTTCCTCCACCGTGCCGGAGGTGTCGAAGGCGCCCCCGTAGGGATCGACTCCGAGATCACGGATGGCCTGAAGTTTCTGCCGGCGGACGGCTACAAGATCGCTGAGAGGTGACTGGGTTGACTGTTCCACCTTGAGAGATTGCCTGAAAAGTCCGCGCCTGGCGAGCAGAGAGGAGTTGGGGATGTGAGCACGAAGAGAGCGAGGAGCATATTCTCTGCGATACGCGACAAGCGAACGACAAAGCTCACGACCCCAAGACCGTCTGCCCTTTAGGAACCGCTGAATAATTCAATATGGAACTCAGGAACTCATGAAAGGAGCAAGCCTCCCACAAGAAACAAACCCTGATGATTGAATCCTTTGAAATTCATCGACCCTTCCCAAACCCAGACTCCCATTTCATTCACTTCCTTTCCTGATTTCTTGATTTCCTGATTTTTACACTTTTGGCCTGTTATTGTGATCGAACGAGTTCCGCGGCGAGGCGGAGGGCGGCAAGGAAGCTGTCGGGGCGGGCTTTCCCGGTTCCGGCGATCCCGTAGGCCGTCCCGTGGTCGGGGCTCGTCCGGATAAACGGGAGGCCGAGGGTGACATTGACCCCGTCGTGGAAGCCGAGAAGTTTCAGCGGGATCAATCCCTGGTCATGATACATGCAGAGGACGCCGTCGAATTCCCCGTTGGCGGCGCGCCAGAAGACGGTGTCGGGGCTCAGGGGTCCGGTGAACCGGGCTTCGGGACTGGCGGCTTCCAGCAAGGGAATGGCCGGGGAGATAATCCGCTTCTCCTCATCGCCGAGATCCCCCTGCTCCCCCGCATGGGGATTGAGCCCTGCCACGGCGATGCGGGGAGAGGCGATGCCGCGCCGCCGGAGGAATGCGGCAAGCAATCCCCCCACCCGGACGATCTCTTCCGAGCTCAGCATCGCGGCCACCTCGCGCAGCGGAACATGAGCGGTGACGAGCGCCACGGTCAGGGGACCTCCGGTCAGGAGCATGGCGAAGTTCTCCACGCCGGCCCGCGCCGCGAAGAATTCCGTCTGGCCGGGAAAGTTGAATCCGGCCCCGTGAAGGTGCTTCTTGCTCACGGGCCCCGTGACCACGGCGGCAAGCTCCCCGGCAAGGGCGCGGCGTGCGGCCTCCTCAAGTGCCGCGATCGCCCGACGTGAGCCCTCCTCGTCGGGGTGGCCGGGATTGCGGGGCGTAGGATCCCCGATGACCGAGAGCGTCACTCCCCCGGGAGGATGGCGCAGTGCTTCGGCAAGAAGCTCGGGACCAACACCGGCGGGATCACCGGCAACAAGACCGATGACGGGAAGTGGCGTGGATGCCGTCATGACGGACATCGCCGGGGCTACAGAATCTTGATGTAGGCCTTCTCGCGGAGGCTCTTGAGCCAGCGCTCCTGCCCCTTGAGTTTCTCTTCCTGAATGAGGGCCTGGACGATCTCGGGCTGGACCTCGGAGAGGGGCTTGGTAACGGCGGGCTTCCTGGCCTCGACCATGAGGATGTAGTAGCCGTTGTCGAGTTGGGTGACCGTGCTGATCTCGCCGGGCTTGAGCGAGAAGGCCACCTTGGCGAGATCCTCGTTGAGGGTCTTGCGCTCGATCCATCCCCAGTCACCGCCCATGTCGCTGGTCGAATCCTCCGAGTACATCTGGGCCAGACGGTCGAATTCCGCGCCGCCCGCCAGTTTCTCCCGCAACTCGGCGGCCATCTGCTTCTTGCCGGCGGAGGAATCGGAGGGGGCGTCGCCGTTGGAGGATCCCTCCTTGAGGACGATCATCCGGAGCTTCACCTGCTCGGGCGACGTGTAGGCGGCGCTGTTCTTGTTGTAGTACTCGCGGATCTTGACCGGGGAGACGATGATGTTGTCGCTGGTCTTGGCCTGACGCATCGCCTGCACGGTGATCTTGTCCTTCTCGACCTCGCGGAAACGGGCCATCGTGTAGCCCTGGGCCTGAAGGGTCTTCACAAAAGCGGTGCGGTCACCGCCGAACTCCTGCCGGATGATGCGGTTGATACTGTCGTCGATGATGTAGGAGGGGATGTTGAACTCCTTCTTCCTGAACTCCTGCAGGATCAGCGCGCGGTCGACGAGGTCCTGGACGGCACCCTGGCGCATCTCCTTGATCCGCCGCTGCAACTCCTCGCCCTGGTAGACTTCGGCGGCGGAGCGTTCGCGCGAACCCACCAACTCCCTCACCTGGGAGAAGGTGATGATCTCGCCGTTGACCACGGCGGCAATGCCGTTGAGCACCTCCTCGACCGCCTTGAGCGGGGCCGTGGCGGCAAGCAGGGTGAGAAGCAGAAGGATTCGTTTGGTGATCATGATCATGGGAGGCGGTTTGCGGCGCGGTTCACCTCTCGGGAACTCAGGCTTTCAGGGCCTCCAGAAAGCGCAAAATCTCTGAAAGCTTGGAAGCGGGCTTGGAGGCCGTCAAGCGTGGAAACCTGTGACCGATCAGAAGGAAATCGCCCCGACGCGTCAGCATCAGCCTCTCGCCCCGCGTCTCCACCTTGGTGATTCCCTTGGCAGCCGCCGCCCGGCGGATGCGCTCCATCACCAGCAGATGGCGTATCTCCTGAGGAAGCGGGCCGAAGCGGTCTCTCCAACCGGCCGATAGAGCCTCCAACGCGGCTGTGTCGGTGGCGGAGGCAAGGGAGCGGTGCGCCTCGATCCGAAGCTTCGCCTCGGGAAGGTAGCCCGAGGGAATAAAGGCCCCGCAACGCGTGATCCGCACCCCCTCCTCGCCGGTCACGGCTCCCAACTCGCCCATCTCTTCGGGCGTGTTGGCCACGAAATCGAAGCGGAGCAACGCCTGCTTCTCGTCAAGGGAGCCGGTGGCAGCGGTGGCGGGGTCCCCCTTCATCCGGTCGACAGCCTGACGGAGCATCCGGCAATAGAGGTCGAATCCGACGGCGGCGATGTGCCCACTCTGGGCGGTTCCGAGGAGATTCCCCGCGCCGCGGATCTCGAGGTCGCGCATCGCGATCCGGAATCCGGCGCCGAGCTGGGAGTATTGGCGGATCGCCTGCACGCGGCGTCGAGCCTCGCCCACCATCATCATGTCGCGCGGGAGCATCAGGTAGGCGTAGGCCTTCTGGCGGCTGCGTCCGACCCGTCCGCGGAGTTGGTAGAGATCGGCTAGGCCGAAGCGGTCCGCGCGGTCGATGATGATCGTGTTGGCGTTGGGGATATCGAGCCCGCTCTCGATGATCGTGGTCGAGACCAGCACGTCGGCATCGCCCTCCACGAAGCGCTTCATCACGGTCTCGAGCTCCCCCTCCTCCATCTGGCCGTGCCCCACCAACGCGCGCACGCCGGGGCAGAGTTCCCCGAGCCGGGCGGCCACCTTTTCGATCGAGCCGATCCGGTTGTGGAGCAGGTAGACCTGCCCTCCCCGGGCCCGCTCCCGCTGGATCGCGTCGCGGATGACGCGCTCGTCGTAGGCGCAGATCACGGTCTCGACCGGCTGGCGGTCGGGCGGCGGCGTCTCGATCACCGACATGTCGCGCGCCCCCATGAGCGAGAGGTAGAGGGTGCGGGGAATCGGCGTGGCGGAGAGGGTCAGCACGTCGATGAGCCGGAAGCGGTCCTTGAGCGCCTCCTTGTGCTTCACCCCGAAGCGCTGCTCCTCGTCGACGATGACGAGCCCGATGTCCTTGAAGGCCACGTCGGGCGAGAGAAGCCGGTGCGTCCCCACCACCAGGTCGACCGATCCGTCGGCCAGTCCCTTCACCACTTCCCGCTGCTCGGCGGCGCTGCGGTAACGGCTCAGCAGCTCGATCTTGACGGGATACTCGCTCATCCGCTCACGGAGCGTGCGGGCATGCTGCTGGGCCAGCACCGTGGTGGGGGCGAGAAAGACCACCTGCTTCCCGCCCATGAGCGCCTTGAAGGCGGCCCTCAGCGCCACCTCGGTCTTGCCGAACCCGACATCACCGCAGAGGAGGCGATCCATCGGCCTGCGCGACTCCATGTCCTGCTTGATCTCGGCGATCGCGCGCAACTGGTCCGGGGTCTCACGGTAGGGAAAACTCTGCTCCAGCTCGTGCTGCCACGGCGTGTCGGGCCCGTAGGCGTGGCCCTGACCGGTCTCCCGCTCCGCCTGCAGACGGAGAAGGCGGCCGGCGTAAAGGAAGACCGATTTCTCGGCGGCCTTGCGGGTCTTCGACCACTTGTCGTCGCCGAGGGAGGAGAGATCGGGGGCGTGCTTTCCGACGCCGACATAGCGGGAAACCTGCCACGCCTGATCGATCGGGACAAAGAGCCGCGAATCATCCGCGAACTCGAGCGCCAGAACCTCCCCCTCGCTCCCGTCGGCCGCGGGGAGCTTCTGAAGACCCAGGTAGCGGCCGATCCCGTGCTCCGCATGGACCACCAGATCGCCTTCCGTGAATTCCGTGAAGTCGATGGCGGAGCGCGATGCCCTCTGGCGCTCTCGACGCAGGTGAAGCCTCCGGAGACGCTGGCTGGCCGATCGGCCGAAGAGCTCCGCATCGGCGAGGATCGCAAGCTTCGCCGCCGGAAAGCAGAAGCCGCGCGAGATCGCGCCGATCCGGGTCTCCGGAAGATCGGGCCCGGCCTTGGATTTTTTGGAGGCTCTGGAGGCCGTTGATGCCGTTGATGCCGCGGCATGCTTGGCCGGGGATTCCATGGCGGCGAGGGCGAGTTCCCGGAAGCGTTCCCCCTCCCCCTCCGTGGCACTGAGCAGGACGACCCTCCACCCGCTCCCCCTCCAGTCGGCAAGTTGCCGGAAGAACTCGCGGCGGCGCGCCTCGTCGACGATGAAATCCCCGGCCCCGAAGGCGGCGAAGGGAATCGGATCGAAACTGAGCACCTTGGAATCCCCCTCCCCCGCTCTCTCCAGCATCGGAGCGGAAGAGATCAGGAGCCGATGGGCAGGGGGGTGTGCGGCTGGCCGATCCGGCGCAGACTCCCCCTCCCCGACTCTCTTCTCCGGTTCGGGTTCCCAGCCGATTTCGACCACGAGGTCGTTCTCCTTGAGGTATCCGGAAAGGGGAATGCTCGGTTTTTCGGTATCCCCCAACTGCACCTCGCATTGCTCCACCTCCCCGACGGAGGTCTGCGTATCGGGATCGAACTGACGGATCGAACCGATCCCCTCCTCGTCGAACTCCAGTCGGCACGGCATCGCCTGCTGCCAGGAAAAGAGGTCGAGGATGCCGCCGCGCAGGGCGAATTCGCCGCGTCGCGTCACCTGGGCCACCCGCTCGTAGCCGGCGTCGGCAAGCCGGACGGCCACGCTTCCCGGAGCACCCTTCCATCCGGTGGCGAGCGTCATCAGATCACCCGTGAGGTCTCCGGCCGAGGGGACATTCTCCTCCCATTGGCCAGCGGTGATCACCGGTGCCACGATCTCGCCGCGCGCAATCATGCCGAGCAGGGCCAGACGCTCGGAGGCCGTCTCCGGGTCGGGCAGGCCGAGGCCCGCCGCGGGGATTTCAAGATCGGGGAAGAGAAGCGACTGCCCGATCCACGAGGAGAGTTCCGAGGCGAACTCCTCCTGCGCCCTGACATCACGGCAGACGAACCAGACGCGCCGCCCGTTGCCGAGATGACGCGCCGCGAGCGCTCCAAGGAAGGGCCACGCCTGCTCGGAGGCATCCCCCAGAAGGACCGGAGGTGACGCCGTCCTCCCGCTTCCCACCGCAGCCAGAACCGCACAGAGCAGCGGATGCTCCGCGGCCGCGTCGAGCAGGTCGTTATGCGCCCCGGAGTAATCCATGGGATTTGAGGTAATCGCGGGCAAGTTGCTGCGCGGGGCCCGGATGGGAAAGAGGCTTCCCGTCGAGCAGGGCGGCAGGCATCACGCCGAGCCGGGAATTCGTGACGGCAAGCGCCACGGCGCGGCGCAGATCGGCGGGGCGAAGGGGACGTTCGTGAAGGGGGGCTTTCCGACGCACCCATCCGAGCACGGCACCGGAGCGCGCTCCGGATGAGGCCGTCGGCGTGCAGAGAATGATTCCTGAACGCGTCGGGAGCCACACCAGGAGATTTCCCATGGCGCAGGAGAGGACCCTGCCTTGTTCATCGGGGACGATCGCCTCGTCGGCTCCTGCCTTGCGGGCATCGTCAAGGGCCGTGAGATGCGACCAGTAGTTGCCGCTCTTTTCCCCCCACCCCCCGGCGGCAACCGCCTTCCCCGAGATGACCAGACGATATCCCGCGGCGAGATCCTCCTCCGTGGGAAAGCGCGTCGCCTTCCAGGCGAGGTGGCAACCGGGCGCGGTGATCGGGGCGCAGGGGGCTCCCGCTCCGGCGGTGAGGTAGATACGGAGCATTCCGTCGGGCAGCTTCACCGATCCGAGGAAGGATCGGAGTGACGAGGCGAGGGATCGGGGGAAAGGGAAGGCGTGGCGCTTCGCCGCGGCGGAGAGAAGGGCAAGATGCTCCCGTGCCAGCAGGGCCGACCCGTTCCTCACGGCGATGCTCTCGAAGAGGTGCTGCCCGTAGCGGAATCCCCGGTCATCCAGCGGGATCCCGCCGCGATGCGCCGCGATGCGCGTCCCATCCCAGCGCCAGACCCTGAATGTCACGCGCCCTTTCACGGGATAATCACTCCCCGGAGGCCCCGTTCAGTCTCTCCAGACGCTTGCGCAGGGTGGCGCGGGTGATGCCGAGCAGCTTGGAGGCCTTGACCTGGTTGTTGCCGGTAACCTCCATCGCACGCCGGGTGAAGTCCTCCTCGACCCATGGAAGCAGTTCCCGTTCGCCTCCCTCTCGGCAGAGCGCATCGAAGAGGGAGCTGGCGGCCTCCGCGACCGTCATGGCGCAAACGGGGGCGACGACGGTCGCGAGGTCGGCCTGCCCGGAGGCACCGGCCACCTGACCTAGGGGAAGATCCTTCGGCAGAAGCACGTCGCTGGTGGCAAGCACGACGGCGCGCTGAAGCGTGTTCTGGAGCTCGCGGACATTCCCGGGCCAGGGGTAGGACTCCATGACCCTGATCGCCTCGCCGGAGAGCTGAAGGAGGGGGCGGTGCTGCTGGTTGGCGATGCGGGAGAGAAAATATTCCGCCAGCAACCTGATGTCCTCGACACGGGCACGGAGCGGAGGCAGGTGGATGCCGACGACATTGAGGCGGTAGTAGAGATCCTCGCGGAACTCCTTCTTCGCGATCGCCTCCTCGAGGTTGCGGTTCGTCGCGGCGACGATGCGGACATTCGACCTGATCGTGGCGTTGCCGCCGACGCGGGAGAATTCACCCTCCTGCAGCACGCGCAGGAGCTTGCTCTGGACGGCGAGCGGCATCTCCCCGATCTCGTCGAGGAAGAGGGTGCCGCCGTTGCACTGCTCGAAGCGGCCTATGCGCTGGGTCGCGGCCCCGGTGAAGGCCCCCTTCTCGTGCCCGAAGAGCTCGCTCTCGAGCAGGTTCTCGGGAATCGCGGCGCAGTTGATCGCCAAGAGGCTCTTCTTGCTGCGCTCGCTGTAGCTGTGGATGGCGCGGGCGACGAGTTCCTTGCCGCAGCCGCTCTCGCCGGTGACAAGCACGGGGGCGTCGCTCATGGCCACCCGGCCTACCATCTTGAACACCGACTGCATCGCCTCGGACTGGCCGACGATGTCGTCTCGATACTGCTCGACGGTGAGGGCGGGCTTGGCGGGGGAGGCGTCGCGGAGTTCCGCCGCGGCCTTGAGGGCCGTGTCGACGACCACCTTCATGCTGAAGGGGAGCGATTCCTTGCGCAGGAAGTCGAAGGCGCCGAGCTTCATCGACTCGATGACCGCCTGGGTGGTGCCGAAGGCGCTCGTGATGATCACCATCGCGTTGGGCGATTCGGCCCTGATCCTGGCAAGCAGGTCGAGCCCCCCGAAGGGACGCAGGTGCATCTCGGCGATCACGAGGTCGGGCTTCTCGAGGCAGAAGATCTTGAAGGCGTTGGCGGAGCTGGTCTCCGCGATCACCTTCACGCCGGAGGCCTTCAGCTGCTGCCGGGCCCAGTCGAGGAAGTCGGTCTCGCTGTCGACGATCAGGACGGTCTGTGAGGCGGGTGCAGGGGTGCTCATGCGGATGCGGTTGTCACGGGGTTCTCCACGGCACCCCCGAAGCGGCGGTCACGGGACTGGAAATCGGCGATCGCCGCACGAAGATCCTCCGCTCCGAAATCGGGCCAGAGCCGGGGGGTGACGTGGATCTCGGTGTAGCTGAGTTGCCAGAGGAGGAAATTCGAGAGACGCATCTCGCCCGAGGTGCGGATCAGGAGATCGGGATCGGGCATGGCGGCGGTGTAGAGATGGGTGGAGAGGGTTTCCCCCGAGATGGAGCCGGGGTCGAGCTTCCCCTGCTTAACCTCCTCCGCAATGGAGCGGACGGCATCAACGATCTCGTCGCGGCCGCCGTAGTTGAGCGCAAGCGTGAGGGTCAGCTTCGTGTTGTGCGCGGTGTCGGCGATGGCCCTCTCGAGGCGCTTGCGGACGGGACCGGGCAGATCGGCCGTCCGGCCGATCGTGGCGAGACGGACGCCGTTCCTCTCCATCATGGCGACTTTTTCCGAGAGAAACCTCTCGAGAAGCAGCATCAGGCCGGCAACCTCGTGGGCGGGTCGCTTCCAGTTCTCGGTGGAGAAGGCGTAGAGGGTCAGGAACCCGACACCTTCGGCGATGCAGGCCTCGCAGACGGGCTCGACATTGCGGGCGCCCTGCTCGTGCCCCTTGAGACGCGGCCATCCGCGCTCGCGCGCCCAGCGCCCGTTGCCATCCATGATGATGGCGATGTGCCGGGGCACCTTGGCTGGCGTCTGGTCTTTCACGACACTTTGAGACCGGCCACCCGTCACAAATGAATCGTCTGCTCGCGGCCGGGACCGGTGCTGACGATCGAGAGGCGGGCGCCGCTTAACTTGGCGAGCTTTTCGGCGTATTGGCGCGCCTTGAGCGGGAGATCCTTGTACTTGCGGATCGTGTCGGTCGGAGTCATCCAGCCCGGCATCGAGGTGTAGACGGGGCGGCAGCGGGCCAGCTCCCCGGCATCGGTGGGCGGGGTGTCAAGCACGGGGCCCTTGCCGTCGATGCGGTAGCCGGTGCAGATGAGGATCTTCTTCACGCCGTCGAGTCCGTCGAGGTTCGTGATCGCAAGGTCGTCGACCCCGTTCACCATCGTGGCGTAGCGGGTGGCCACCGCGTCGAACCAGCCGCAGCGGCGGGCGCGTCCCGTGGTGGCGCCGAACTCGCGGCCCATCCCGTGAAGCATGTCGCCGATGACATCCTCCTCGGTCGGAAGCGGCCCCTCGCCGACGCGGGTGGTGTAGGCCTTGACGACGCCGATCACGCGGTCGATGCGGTTCGGGGCGATGCCGGAACCGGTGCAGGCTCCGCCGGAGGTGGTGTTGGAACTGGTGACGAAGGGATAGGTCCCGTGGTCGATGTCGAGGAAGGTTCCCTGGGCACCCTCGAAGAGGATCTCCTTCTTGGCCGCCATCGCCTTGTGCAGGTAGGTGGCGGTGTTGATCACGAAGGGCTTGAGCACCTTGGCGGCGGCCACATAGTCGGCGAGCACCTTGGCGCCGTTGACCGGCTTGCCGCCGAGCGCCTTGAGGACGGCGTTGTTCTCCCTGATGCGCAGTGCGAGCTTCTGCTTGAAAACCTCGGGGCGGATCAGGTCGGCCATGCGAAGGCCGGTGCGGGCAACCTTGTCGCCGTAGGCGGGACCGATGCCGCGCTTGGTGGTGCCGATCTTGTTCTTTCCCTTGAGCTCCTCGCGGCGCTCGTCGATGGAGCGGTGGTACGGCATCACGAGATGGGCGCAGTCGCTGATCAGGAGATTCTTCGCGTCGACCTTGATGCCGCGGGCGCGGAGTCCCTTGATCTCCCCGACCAAGGCGACCGGGTCGATCACCACGCCGTTGCCGATCACGCAGACCTTCCCCTTGCGCAGGATGCCGGAGGGGATCAGGTGAAGGACGTATTTTTTGTCACCATCGACGATGGTATGTCCGGCGTTGTTCCCCCCCTGGCTGCGGACGACGATGTCGACCCCGCCGGTCAGGACATCAATGATCTTTCCTTTGCCTTCATCCCCCCACTGGGAGCCTACAAGAATGGTGTTCGACATGGTGTTAAAGCTGTTGGCACAAAAAAACCGGACCAGAGTCCGGTCGAGTGGTCAAAAATCGCCACTTCCCTGTAGGAATGCAAGGAGAAAGGGGGCTGGGCGGAATGATGAACCCGGATTGCGCAATAGAGCGGTATTGACAGGTTTGAGCGGTTCACCCGGATGGTGAGTCCCTGGAAGGGTTAAAAGCGTTACACCGTTAAAAGGTTACAAGGGGCTGAAGTCCGAGGCCGAATGGAACTCATGCAGGCATCTTTTGACGACGCTTTCACTGACATTCCCCTCCCGAATCTCGGGTCGGGGATCTCCCGGATCCACGTTGTAACATTTTCACTTTTTAACTCTTTTAACGCCGCCTCCCATGATCTCAGCAATTCCCAATGCAAATTCTGGGATGAAGGATGAAGACATTTAGGGGAATCCCGTTCTTCCCCATTGATGGCATCCGCCACCAGCGGACTGAGCCGTTCTTGTTACTTGCTCGGGGTATACTCCGAGATCTTCGTCGCCTTGAACCCGATGTTGGCCATCAGGCCCTTCTGGCCGAAAACAAAGGCCTTGATTCCCTGAAGCGTGTAGAGAGAGACGCCGCCGGCCACCCCCTTGTCGGCAACCGTCAGGCCCGGGGCGGCACCAAGGTTCAAGCCACCCGATTTTTTCAGATCCTGCAAATCCCCCGGGGTCATGAAGAAGAGGGCGTAGGAATAGGTCTGGGCACCGGCCTGGAGCCCGGGACATGCGGACGTCGTGTTGTAGTATCCATCGACCTTGCCCTTCACAAAGAGAACCCCGTCACCCCGCTCAAAGCCGGCCATCAGCAACCCGGCTCTGACCACGGTGGGGAACACTAGGACAGCGTAGGCTTTCTGACTCAGATCACGGGTCTTGGGATTGGCGGCGTAGAGTTTTTCCAAGGCCGTCTGTGAGTCAGCCTGAAGCTGCACGGCGGTGGCGGCGTTGGCGCTCGAACCGAGGAGGAAGGAAGCAAGAAGAAGGAGGGCCAGGTATTTGAAAGATTTCATCAAGGGAGGAAATAGATGCATTACCTGATCACGACAACTCCAAAGGCTTGAACCCAAAATTTGCATTAGGAACCCGAAGATCCGGGAAAGGGGGGAGTTAAAATGGTTAGAAACGTTACAACCAAGGCTCAGGGAAGAGCCGCGGAAGACTACGACGAAGTCTTAGCCCAAAGGGCGCCACCGCTTGCCGGGAGGCAAGTGGCGTCAATGTTACAAGGTGGAATCGGAAACCCCTGAAGCTTAATTCGAGAAGGCATCAAGAAGTTTGCTGTTCATGGCTCAGCTCGGAGAGTGGAATGACTGCCTGCTGTCAGCACGTTGTAACGTTTGAACCCTTCAACGGGTTTAACCATCCGACGACTCACCATCCGGGTGAACCATCAAGACCTGTCGCCCCCTTCCTATCGCATAATCTGGCTTGAAACGGATCATACTCACCAAGAACCAAACATCGCCCCCCATGAACCACTTCATCCCATTTTTTGCTAGATGTTGGCTTTGCAAGCTTCACACTCGGATCAACGTCATGAAGAAACCTCTCCTCCTCTCACTAGCCACCCTCCTTCTGACCGGAGCGATCCACGCAGAGAAAGTCCCGCCCGTGGATCCCAACGCACTGGCGATCCTCAAGCACATGAGCGACACGCTGGCAGGAGCCAAGGCCTTCACGGTCCGCTCAAACGCCCTCCTCGAGGTGCCCTCCGCCACCGGTCAGTTCCTCACGCTCCGCTCGCTGGGGAAGATCGCCCTCAGGCGCCCTGACAAAATGAGCGCGATGCTGGGAGGCGATGCCCCCGCGTTTGAGTTCTTCTACGACGGAGGCTCTGTCTCGGCCGTTGCGCCGAAGGCCAAGGTCTACTCGACCACAAACGCACCCGCGACCATCGACGAAATGCTGGCCGGCGTCCGTCGGCAAACCGGCATCAACCTCCACTTCTCCCCGCTGCTCCTGAGTGATCCCTCCGCCCATCTCACGAGGAATCTGCAGAGCGCGGTCGTCGTGGGGCAAACAAGGGTCAACGGTGTCCTTTGCGACCATCTCGCCTTCCGCGCCCAGGGCGTGAACTGGGAAATCTGGGTCTCCACCGGACGGACCGCCCTGCCCTACAGGTTTGCGGCCACTTTCACCGACAGGGCCAATTTTCCGCGCAAGTTCATCGAGTTCTCCCGCTGGAACCTGCACCCGTGGCTCTTCGGCGACTCCTTCACTTTCCATCCCCCTTCCGGCTTCAAGGAAATCCCCTTCAGCACGGTGCTCAGGGATGCCGGACGTTAGGAAACGCTGATTGAAGGAAACGCTGATTCAAAATCCCAATTCACGAAATCATCCGATGAAAACACTCCTGAACATTCTCTCCGCCCCGCTCCTTTGCGTTGCGGCCCTGCTCCTCTCCGCCTGCAACGGAATGAACTACGCACAGCCAGCCTATGTTCCTCCCGTCGTGGCTCCCGGTTACGGCTGGGTCGGACCAGGTTACTACGGTGGCGTCTACTACACGACCCCGATCGCCTACTACGGAAGCCCCTACTACAGGAGCGTCAGCGCCACGGTCTACAGGACCCCCTACGCCACGGCCTCCGTCTACCGCGGCCCCTACAACAGTGCGGCCTACTACAGCAATGCGCGCGGCGGTTACGGCTATTCCTATGACGGGACCGGTGATGCCTACGGCGCCCGCGGAGGATCCGCCTCATGGAGCGATGGAAGCGGTAGCGCGACAGGGTGGCGCGGCGGTTCGGCCAGCTGGAGCGACGGAAGCGGTAGCGCCACAGGCTACCGCGGCGGCTCGGCCAGCTGGAGCGATGGAAGCGGAAGCGCCACTGGCTATCGCGGCAGGTCGGTCTCCTGGCATCGTTAGAGCGGTTTTGCTTCACCTCTAGACATTCTTTGCGGCGGCATGAGGCGTTGTGCTGTGTCGCATCGCTCGGGCTGTAGCGCAGGGACTACAGCCGCTTCGCTTGCTTCTTGCCCACCACCTCATGGCATCCGCAAATCCTGTGTCTATATCCGAATCAAAAACGCTCTAATCACAGCCACCCCGCCCGCGATGAAAAAAGGGGGCGGGTGTCTGAGCGGATTCGCTTCTTAACCCTGCAAGGGGCGCTCCCGATCAGAATGATTCCCGGCGCGAGGGGGCGTTATTTTGCCGTTCCCGATTGCGAGGACTTTCTGGAGGAGAAGTACCGCCAAAGCAGCAGCAGGATCAGCGCATGGATGAGGATGTTGAAGACGGAATCCATAGGCTTCAATACTCCGTAGCTGATCTTGAGACGGATGATAAAAGCAGTCAGCAGACCATCCCATGCGGAGAAGAATTTGTAGCCATGAAGGGCAAACCCCCATTCAAGCAGGTATTTTTTGGGAGCGATAAATGAGAGAATATCCACGACACCGAACATCATCACGTACAGTGAAAGCTCCACATAGAGAAAGGCGTAGGGATGGAACGACAGATGCCAAATATCCCAGCAACCCGCAAGGAGGGAGAGGGAGGAGCTGATCATCAGGACTGCACAAAGAACGACATCCACCGGGCCGAACGAGGGACCCCCCTTCTTCACCGATGCCACGCGGATCCATACCCTGACGGCCGAGAAGCAAAAATAAAGCAACAGGACGTTCAACCACATGAAGAAGTGCGGCTCGTAGTGGAGTTCGTTGAAAAACAGAACCCACTGGGTTCCCCTGGAGGTTTCATCCTGAAGCCACAGGGAGTGAAACAGCGGGTTGATCAGCATGCCCGTGCCGGTGATCGCAACCAGGACGGAGAGAAAGAAGGCCGCGTATCCCGAGCGCCGATGAAAGAGCGACCCTTTCGTGGAAAAGATTGCGCAGGGGAAAGCGACAAAGGCCGCCAGGGCGCCGACAAAAATATGAAGTGACCTGCAAATCTGAAAGAGGGTCAATTCCATGCTCGTAGGACTATGAAACCTTGGGTCTGCCTTGTAATGGCCTCAGCTAAAATCCGCGATCATTTTCCCTTGGGAAGCGCTGATTAAATCCCATGAAGGCCGCTGAAGAGCATTTGTTGATTTTTGAAGGCGCGAGTGGTGGGCGATACCCGCAGCGGTCTCGCCCGAGCGAGCAACGCTCCAAAAATCGACAAATGGCTTCAGCCCTTCGGGTTGCGGAGATCCAAGCCAAAGGCCACAAGCCTTTGGCTTCGTGGCGTGGCACGGGGGCTGTGTAGGCTTGGCGCTTTGCTTGCCAGGTCGTTGCTTTGCATCCGCTACGGCTTCCCGCAACGGCCTCTATGCGATTTAATCAGCGTTTCCCTTTATTCCACGCTCCTGGATTCCCTGCAGGAGCACATAGAAGGAGGGGACGAAGACGATCGCAAGGCAGGTCGAGGCGATCATGCCGCTGGCCACCGTGAGTCCCAGCATCTTGCGCGCACTGGCCCCGGCCCCCGAAGCAAGGATCAGGGGGACCACCCCGAGCACGAAGGTGATCGAGGTCATGATGATGGGACGGAAGCGCGAGCATGCCGCGGCCACCGCGGCATCCGTGATGCTGAGCCCGGCGGCGCGTTGTTCCCTGGCCATCTCGACAACCAGGATGGCGTTCTTGGCCGAGAGGGCGATCAGCAGCACCAGCCCGATCTGGACATACATGTTGTTCGACATCGCCGGGATCTGAAGGACGCAGACGGTCCCCAGCACCGCGAGGGGAACGGCAAGGATCACGGCCAGGGGCGTGATCCAGTTCTCGTACTGACCCGCGAGGACAAAGTAAACGAGCACCAGCGACATGGCGAAGACGAGGATCGTCGCGGATCCCGCAAGTTTCTCCTGATACGCCAGCGTGGTCCACTGGTAGTCCACCCCACGGGGAAGGATCCGCGCCGCCAGCTTTTCCAGAAGTTTCATCGCCTCCCCGGAACTGAAGCCGGTGTTGGCCGCACCGACGATGGTGGCCGTCGGGTAGAGATTGTAGAATGAGGCCACGGCGGGACCCGCATCCGCGCTCATCGAGGCCAGGGATCCCAGCGGGACCATGCCGCCGCTTGCATTCCTCACGGTGTAGTTGCGGATCTCGTCGGCCTTGTTCCGGAAGCCGGTGTCGGCCTGCACGTAGACGTTGTAGTTGTAGCCGTATCTGGTGATCTGGTTGACGTAACTGGAACCGACATAGGTCTCGAGGCACTGGAAGAGATCGGAAATCCCGACATTATTGTTGCGTGCCTGCACCCGGTTCACCTCGAAGGAGAGCTGGGGGACATCGGCCCGGAAGGGGGTCAACGCCATCCTGATCTCGGGACTCTTGTGCAACTCGCCGAGCATCGCATCGGCGGCATCCTGGAGCTTCCTGTAGTTGAAGGTTCCGTCGGTGAGTTCGAGTTGCATCTGAAAGCCGCCCGAGAGTCCGAGTCCGGGAATGGGGGATGGGACGGCGACCAGGACATTCGCCTCGGGAACCCTTTCCGCCGCCCGGCTGAGCGCCTGATAGGTGGGAAGAAGCCCCTCCTTTTTGCCACGCACATCCCATGGTTTGAGCATGACATAGAGGACGCCGGCATTGGCCAACGAGGCATTGTTGTCGAGCGGGGAGATGCCCCCGATCTGGATCACATGGGCGACTCCGGGAACGGCGGAGGCTTCCTTGGCCAGCTTCTCCATGGCGGCCTGCGTCCGATCCAATCCGGCGGCGTCGGGAAGCTGGACGACCATCATCATGTAACCCTGGTCCTCGGTCGGGATGAATCCCGTGGGTGCCTTCATGAGTCCATGGATCGAAAGGGCCATCAGGATCAAGGCCACCAGCGTCACAACCAGGCTGTGACGGACCATGCGACGGATGACGCCGGCGTAGGCGTTCTCAGCGGCCCTGAAGGCCGCGTTCACGCCGCGGAACAGGAGGTTCTTCCTCCTGGAGGGATCGGCGGGCCGAAGCCATTGGGCGCACTGGGTCGGCTTGAGCGTCATGGCATTGACCGCGCTCAGAAGGGCTGTCACCGCGATCACGAGCGCGAACTGCCGGTACATCTGGCCCGTGATGCCGGGGAGAAATGCGGCCGGAAGGAAGACCGACATGAGCACCAGGGTGATCCCGATGATCGGCCCGAAGAGGACCTTCATCGCGGCAATAGCCGCCTCCTTGGGTTGCTTTCCCTCCTCGATCTGTGTGGCCGCCCCCTCCACGACGACGATCGCGTCATCCACCACGATGCCGATCGCCAGCACCATGGCGAAGAGCGTCAGCGTGTTGATGCTGAACCCCAGGGCAGCCATGCCCGCAAAGGCCCCGATGATCGTCACCGGCACGGTCGTCGCGGGCACCAGCGTCGCGCGCCAGTCCTGAAGGAAGAGCAGGATCACCAGGAGCACCAGCAGCCCGGCCTCGAGGATGGTCTTCCAAACCTCCTTGATCGATTCGCTGACAAAGAGCGTCGTGTCGAACGGGATGTCGTAGACGACGTCGGCCGGGAATGTCTTGGAGAGCTCCTCCATCTTGGCCCTGACCTTCGCGGCGATCTCCAGCGAGTTGGAACCCGGGAGCTGGAAGATGGCCATACCCGCCGCCTGACGGCCGTCGAAGGTGAAGAACTGACCGTACTGCTGGGAGCCGAACTCCACCCGGGCGACGTCCTTCAACCGGGTGATCCGCCCCCCGCCGGAGGTGTCGGATTTGACGATGATCTGCTCGAATCCCTCCGCGGTATCGAGCGGACCGTTCACGTTCACGGTGATCTGGAAGGCCTGGGTATCGGGAGCGGGAGGCGCGCCGATCTTGCCCGCGGCCACGTTGACATTCTGCTCCTTGAGCGCGTTGATGATGTCAGCAGGCGTCAGCGATCGCGCCTGCAGTTGCCCCGGGTCGAGCCAGATCCTCATCGCGTACGGCCCGACCCCGAAGACCGTGACCCCTCCCACTCCCTCGATCCGCTCGATCTCGTTTTCCAGATTGATCGTGGCGAAGTTGTTGAGGAAGAGACTGTCGTACTTTCCCGACGGGGAGGTCAGGGTGACGATCTCGAGGATGTCCGTTGACTTGGTCTTCACGACCACCCCCTGCACCTGCACCGCGGAGGGGAGTTGGTTGAGCGCGGCCGAGACCCTGTTCTGCACGAGGATCTGGGCCTCGTTGGGATCCGTGCCGATTTGGAAGGTGACCACCAGGTTGTAGTTGCCCGTGTTGCTGCAGTAGGACTGCATGTAGATCATCCCCTTCACCCCGTTCACCTGCTGCTCGATGGGAAGCGCCACCTTCTCGGCCATCGTCCTTGCGCTCGCTCCGGGATACGAGGCCGTGACCTGGATCGTCGGCGGGGTGATCGCCGGGTACTGCGACACCGGGAGTGTCGCGATCGCGACCCCGCCCAGGATCATCATCAGGATCGCGATGACATTCGAGAGGATCGGCCTCTCGATGAAGTATCGGGAAAACATCAGGCCGGTGAGCTGGCTGCCGCGACTTTCCGCGCCGCCCGGTCACGGCCGGACTCCTGCCAACGTTGAAGCACGACAAAGAAGGAGGGGACAAACGCAACGGCCAGGCAGGTCGAGGCGAGCATGCCGCTTGCCGCGGTGATCCCGAGATCCTGGCGCGAAACGGCGCCCGGCCCGGTGGAGAGGATCAGCGGAACCACTCCCAGGATGAAGGTGAAGGAGGTCATGAGGATGGGACGGAACCTCAGACGGGCCGCGGCCACCGCCGACTCAAGGATCGGCAGCCCCTGCTCCCGGTGCTGCCGCGCCATCTCGACGATCAGGATGGCGTTCTTGGCGGAGAGCGCGATCAGCATGACCAGTCCGATCTGGACGTAGAGATTGTTCGGTATTCCGGTCACACGCAGGGCCGTCACCGTCCCGAGGAGCGCCAGCGGGATGGCGGTGATCACCGCAAGAGGAAGGATCCAGCTCTCGTACTGCCCGGCCAGAAGGAGGTAGACCAGAATCATTGCCAGGCCGAAGACCAGCACGGTCGAGGCCCCCGCGAGTTTTTCCTGATAGGAGAGTGCGGTCCATTGGTATTTCATCCCTTCCGGAAGGATGAGGCGGGCCACGTCGTCCATCGTCTTGAGCGCCTCTCCCGAGCTGTAGCCTTGCCGGGCCGAACCGATCACGGAGGCGGCGGGAAACAGGTTGTAGAGCTGGATGACCGACGGACCGTGGGCGGGCCCGATGGAGGCCAGCGAACCGAGGGGGACCATGCCGCCGCTCGAGCTCTTGACCGTGTATTGCCGGATGGCCTCGGCATCCATGCGGAAGGGGGCGTCCGCCTGCGCGTAGACATCGAAGGTGCGGCCGAACTTCGTGAACTGGTTGACGTAGGTCGATCCGAGATAGGTCTGCAGGGCATTGAAGACACTGGCGATGGAGACGCCGTAGGTTTCCGCCTCGCGGCGGTTGAGCTTGAAGGAGAGTTGAGGGACATCGGCCCGGAACGGTGTCAGCGCGGAGTGGATGGAGGGCCGGCGGTTCGCCTCCGCGACGATCTCCTTCGTGATTCGCGAGAGCTTGTCGTAGTCGAAGGTTCCGTTACTGAGCTCGACCTGCATCTGGAAGCCGTCGGAAATACCGAGGCCCGGGATCGGCGGGGGAAGCATGACCAGGCAATTGGCCTCCTGGACACCCGCGACCGCCTTGATGATCCCCTCCTGGATGACCCGGATGTCGCCGGCATCCTTGCGTTCGTCGAAAGGTTTGAGCACCGCGTAGATGACGCCCGAATTGAAGAGGGCGGCGCTGCTGTCGATCGGCGAGGAGCCGCTCCCCCCGATGACAATGGTCTCCCCGACACCGGGCACCGTCCGGATCACTTTGGCCAGCGACTCCATGGCCAGCCGGGATCTGTTCAGCGCGGAGCCGTCGGGCAACTGGACTGCCACGACCACGTAACCCTGATCCTCCGTCGGAAGGAATCCGGTCGGGGTCCGGATCAATCCGATCAGGGAAAGGGTGACAAGCCCCAGCGCCAGCAGGGTCATCAGTCCGCTGCGTCGAACCATGCGGGCAATGAGCCCGGCATACCATCCCTCCAGGATGTCATAGAGGCGGTTGAATCCCCGGAAGAAGCGATTCTTCACGCGCCCGGGATCGGGAGTCCTCAGCCAGAGGGCGCACTGGGTCGGCTTGAGCGTCATCGCGTTGATGCCGCTGATCAGCGCCGTGACCGCGATCACGAGGGCGAACTGCCGGTACATCTGGCCGATGATTCCCGGGAGGAAAGCGGCCGGGAGGAAGACCGCCATGAGAACGAGGGTCACGGCCACGATCGGCCCGAAGAGCTCCCTCATCGCCGCGATCGCGGCATCCTTCGGGGATTTCCCGAGTTCCAGGTGCTTGGTCGCCCCCTCGACCACGACGATGGCATCGTCCACCACGATGCCGATCGAAAGCACGATGGCGAAGAGGGTCAGCGTGTTGATGCTGAATCCCATCGCCGCCATCCCGGCGAAGGCGCCGATGATCGTGACCGGGACGGTCGTCGCCGGGACAAGCGTGGCCCGCCAGTCCTGGAGGAAGAGGATGATGACAAGGAGCACCAGCAAGCCGGCCTCGATGAGCGTCTTGAAGACCTCCCGGACGGATTCCTTCACGAAGACGGTGTTGTCGAGGGGGATCGAGTAGGAGATCCCCTTCGGAAAGTTCCGCGAGAGTTCCTCCATCTTGGCCCGCACCTTTTTCGCCGTCGCGATGGCATTGGATCCCGGTCGCTGGTAGACGGCGATACCGCCGGTCGGCCTGTTGTTGTATTGCGAAAACTGGGTGTAGGAGACGGCACCCAGCTCCACCTTGGCCACGTCGCGGAGCAGGGTGATCTGCCCGCCGTTGTTGGTGGAGGACTTCACGATGATGTTCTCGAATTCCTCCACCGTGTTGAGCTCCCCGTTGGCATTGACCGTCAGCTGGTAGGCCTGCCCTCCCGGAGCGGGGGGACTGCCGACCTGCCCCGCGGTGACCTCGGTGTTCTGACTGCTCAGGGCCGAGACGACATTGGTGGGCTCGAGGGATCGGGCCTTGAGCTGCTGGGGATCAAGCCAGACCCGCATGCTGTACTCGCCCACGCCGAAGACCGTCACCCCCCCCACCCCGTCGATGCGCGTGAGTTCGTTCTGAAGGTTCAGCGTCGTGAAGTTGTTCAGGAAGAGCCCGTCATATTTGCCGCTCGTGGACTCCAGGGTGATCATCTGAAGGATGTCGGTGGACTTTGCCTCCACGATCACGCCCTGCGTCTGGACGGCGCTTGGAAGGAGGGCTATCGCGGCATTCACCCGGTTCTGCACAAGGACCTGGGCCGTGTCCGGATCGGTGCCGATCTTGAAGGAGACGGTGAGCGTGTAGTTGCCGTTGTCCGTGGAACTGGACTGCATGTAGAGCATTCCGGCGACCCCGTTCACCTGAAGCTCGATCGGAAGCGCCACCTTGTCGATGACCGTCTGGGCGCTTGCCCCCGGATAATAGGCGGTCACCACCACCGTGGGCGGCGTGATCGACGGGAACTGGCTGACGGGAAGCACCGCAAGCGCAACGATCCCGAGAAACATCATCACGAGCGCGATGACGTTCGAAAGGACGGGCCGTTCGATGAAGAATTGCGAAAACATCCGGCGGAGTTCTGGAGGACTGCTGTGGGAGGTCCCGTCGGGGACCTAGCGGGCCGCAGGGGGGGAGGAGGGGGTGACGGTCGCGGCGGCGGGTTGGCCCGTGACCCGGACCTTCTGCCCGATCCGGATATTCGGGATGCCGTTGATGACCACGCGGTCGGATGCCGCGACCCCCTCCGTCACCGCGCGATCCGTTCCCTGAAGGGGACCTTTGACCACTGCCCGTCTCTCCACGACATCACCGGCATTCACGACAAAGACATAATCGCCCTCCTGATCGCTGAGCACCGCGCTCTGGGGAAGCACCAGCCCCGGCTTGGGCGGACCGAGCGGGATGCGCACTGCGGCGAATAGTCCCGGGAACATCACCTTGTCGGGATTCGGAAAGATTCCCCGGAGCTGGATCGTTCCCGTGGAGGTGTCGACGCTGTTGTTTGAGAAATCAAGCGTCCCCTGATGGGGAAATCCCGTCTCATCCTCGAGTTGGGCAAGGACCGGAGCCTTGCCGGCGACACCCGCCTTCTCGCCCATCCCCGCCGCGGCCATGAGACGCCGCAACCTGAGTGCATCGCGCGTGTTGATCGAGAAGTTCACATAGATCGGATCGATCTGCTGGATGACGACGATGGCGGTCGGCATCGCTGCGTTCTCGCCGACCATGTTGCCGACATCGATCAGATGCTCCCCGAGAAGGCCGTCGAAGGGCGCCGAGACCGTGGTGTACTGAAGGTTCAGCTTGGCGAGGGCGACATTCGCCAGATTCTGCTCCATTTCGGAGAGATACTGCTCCACGGCGTTCTCGGAAGTCGCGTTCTTCTTGATCATCTCGAGCTGCCGGTTGTACTCCGAGGTCGAGTAGGTCAGCTTGGCCTGATAAAGGTTCAGGTTCTGGATGTACTGATCCTGCTGGATCTTGAAGAGCGGGGTCCCTTTCTTCACGTAGGATCCATCCTGGAAATCCAAGGATTCGAGATAACCCGAGACCCGGGCTACATTGGTGACGCTCTGAAGAGCGCCGACCGTGCCGGTGAGGTCGATGTACTCGGAGACATCGGCCGCCCGGGGGTTGGCCACTGTCACCTGGGGCTCCGGCGCCTTGGTGGCTTCCTCCTTCCTGCAGGCCGTGGAAAGAATGGCCAGAAGCGTGATGTGCCCGAAGAGAAAAAGGCGGAAGATCGTTCCCGTGTTCATGAGTTGGTATTGACGTTAAGGAGATTCGGCAGGGAGGGGCGCCCTTTCGGGACCCCGACGGGACGGTCTTCCGGGGCCACGGAAGGAAGGTGCCGCGCGGGCTTCATCATCTGACCCCACCAGAAGGTCTTTTCCATCTCCTTCTTGACCTCTGCGGAGATGACGTCGCCGCCCTCCCTGACCTGCCAGCCTCCCCCGAGGGCCCGGTAGGCCGAGACAAGGCCGAGAAGCACATTCCCCCGGGCACTGACCAGGGAACTCTCAACGCTCATGAGCTGCTGCTCGGCGGTGAGGACCGTGGTGTAGTCGGTCTGGCCGCACTTGTAGCGGTAGAGCGACAGGTCGGTGGATGTCTTGGATGACTTCACGGCATTCTCCAGGAAGACCACTCCCTGCTTCCCGTAGGAGAACTGCGACAGGCCGTTCTCAACCTCCTTCTGGGCGTTGAGGACGGTGTTCTGATAGTTCAGCACCGCGGATTGGAAGTTGGCGTTCTGGACCCGCACGTTGTTCACCAACCTCATGTAGTTGAAGACCGGCATCGTGAAGGAACCCCCGCTGGAAACGATCGCGTTCTGCCAGTTGAAGATGTTTCCGAGAGAGTAGTTGTTGTTGCCCTGATTGGCGTAACCGAAGGTGCCGTTGAGCGAGAATGCCGGAAGGATGTTGGCCACCTGCACGCCGATCAACGCGGATTGGGAGGCGGCGTTGAGGCCGGCCATCCTGACATCGGGTCGACGGCGGAGCAGGTCAACGGGGATTCCCGCCACGATTTTATCCGGAGGGGATGGAAGGCGACCCGGCTTGAGGAGGGGCTCGACGGCCGCGGGAGTCAGGCCCAGTTGCAGGGCGAGGCCGTTCTTCGCCTGCTGAAGCGTGTTCTGCAGGGAGGGAATCTGTGACTGGGTCTGCGAGAGCTCCGTCTGCGACTGCTCGGGATCCTGCTGACTGACCTGTCCCGCCTTGAATCGCTCCGTGGCGATCCTGAGGCTTTCCGTCTGGAGGGCAATGTTCTCCTGGGTGACCCGGATGAGTTCCTGTGTGGTGCGGATGTTGATGTAACTCGCGGCGACATCGCCGATCAGCGTGACCAGGGCATTGTCATAGGAGGCGACGGAGGAGAGGTAGGAGGCCTTGTCTGCCTGGACCTGCCTGCGGTACTTGCCCCAGAAGTCGATCTCCCAGGAGGAGTTGAAGAGGAATTGGCTCAGGTAGAGATTCGGCCCCAACTGTGATCCGCCGCTGTTCAGGTTGTTGCTGAGTTGCTGGGAAAACGCCTGGCCGAGGGGAGTGCCCGGCTGGAATTGGGTGGAGGAGTTGCCCCCTCCGCTCTGGGGCGGAAGGTAATACCAGCTTGACCCGCCGCTGACCCCCTGGGACTGGGGAAAGAGATTCCCGATGGCATGATTCAGCTGGGCGCGTGCCCCGAGGATGCTCACCCCTGCCATCTGGAGAGTCGGGTTGTTTTTGATGGCGATCTCGATCAGGTGATTAAGAACAGGGTCTTTCAACTTCTTCCACCAGAACGGGTCGGAACTACCCGCCGGACGTTTTGCCACCGCGATGCTCTCCACCCATTGGGACTCCACCTCCGCCTTCGGTGTCTGGTAGTTCGGTCCGACCATGCAGGAACTCAACAGGACCACCGCCGCCCCGGTGAGCGCACAGATCAGGGAGTTCATGCGGGGCATCATGGCGGTGGTCCGTTCTTCGAGGAAGCAACGATCAGACCAGCGTGGAAGCGCTCCGGCAGCCCCCTACTTCAACACCGAAGCCTGGGCCGCGCGGATTTTCTCCACGATCGGCTTCAACGAGGGATCCTGTTTCTCGATCAGATCAAGCTTCACCTTTGCAAGGGCCCGCTTGGCCTGAACCTGTGCTTGGGGCGTTGAGGCATTGGTGACCGCATTGTTGGCGGCGATGAACTCGGGATCGTTCGCAATGGCTCCCATCGCCGCCTTCATCTTCATCTTGTCGGAGAAGGAGAGCTGGCTGATGACCTGCTCGCGGCACTTCTCCATCGCGGCAAGAACCTGCTCGGGCGATTGGGTCTGCGCATGGAGTCGGGATCCAAAGGCCATGGCAGCCATACAAACCGAAGCCAGAAGCAACTTTGGGACGGCAGTTCGAATAGGGATGTTCATATCACCAGGGGAAGTAGGGCTATTGCGGACTCAAGACGGGAGCCGGGGTCGGGCTCGGAGAGGCCTTCGGATGAGCCTGTTGATAGTCATCCTTGAGTTTCTTTCCCACGGTCCTTCCGAGAACCGAGCTGGCAATGCGCACCGGCGGAGGTGCGGCACAACCGGCAAGCAGGGCGATGGCAACGAGAGGTGCGAATTTCTTCATAATGTCGGCAGGATTGATAGGCTTCAGACTCTAGCATGCCCTGCCAATCCACAAAGCGCATAAACCCGGATTATGCATTAGGGAACCGCTGATTAAATCGCATAGAGGCCGTTGCGGAAAGCCGTAGCGGATGCGAAGCAACGACCAGGCAAGCCATGGGCCGCGGGCAAGGCGGCTTGGCGCGAGCATCCCCGCAGTGGGCTGTAAGCGCCAAGCCAACACGGCCCCCGTGCCACGCCACGAAGCCAAAGGCATTGTGGCCTTTGGCTTGGATCTCCGCAAACCGCAGGGCTGAAGCCATTTGTCGATTTTTGCCTCACCGTCTCCCGACGGTCTCGTCCTCCGGACTGCTTCGCAGGCTACGACGCGGCTCCCGCCGCTCGTCGTTGTGGCGTTGCTCGCTCGGGCGAGACCGCTGCGGGTATCGCCCAACGCTCGCGCCTTCAAAAATCAGCAAATGGTCTTCAGCGGCCTTCATGGGATTTAATCAGTGATTCCCACGGCTGAGTTCGGGTTAATGGCTTGCAAGTTCGGATGGAGATCAAGGGGGCTCGGCTCCAAAGGCTTGGAAGTTTGGATGCAGGGCTAGGCGCGCGAGGGAAGGCGTAGAAAAGGCGCGTGGGAACGCGGCTTAGTCATTCGAGGCTTAGGCCGAGAAGTCCTCGTGCCAGCTGGCACGAGGATGCCTGATCGGGGACGATCGGCAGACAAATCCTACGCCGACCGAGCGGCAACAACGCCCTGCGCCAAAATCCCAAGCCTACCCAAGTACGATGCGGGCGGTGACCAGATAGGTGGTGACGGTGAACAAATCGGCCGCCGCCAGGGTGATCGGGCCGGCGGCGATCTTGGGATCCCAGTGGACGATGCGGAGGATGACGGGGACAAGGATGCCGAGCTGTGCGGCGACAAGGACCGAGACCGTGACGCTGCCGCCGATGGAGAGGGATGCGGGAAGGTCGCGCCAGAAGAGGCCGACCATGAGGGCGACGGCGCTCCCGGCAAGGATGCCGAGCAGGAGCGCGGTGACCGCTTCCCTCAGGAGCTTCACGCGAAGCCACTTCCAACGGACACGTGTGGCGGGGAGCGACTGGACGGTCAGGGCCAGGGACTGGGCGGCCACCGCTTCACCGAGACCGAGAACCAGTGCCATGAAGACGGCGAGAACCACCTTCTGCTGGAGGGTCGCCTCGAAGAGGCCGGCAAGCACCGCGCAGAGGACGCCGCCGGAGACGGTGGCGGCGAGCCAGGGGAAACGGACACGGAACGCCGTCACCGGCGAGGCGTGCTGCAGCTCCTGGATATGGATGCCGATGGTCTGGAAGAGCTGGTCGTTGTTACCGCCGGTGCTCAGTTCCATGACCTCGTCGGTGAAGATGCTGACATCGACGATGCCCAGCAGCCGCTTCTTCCCATCGACCACGGGGATGGCGAGGAACTTGTGGAGGATGAAGCACTCGCATGCCTCGAGCAGGGTGGCTCCCTCGGGAAGCGAGAGCACCCTCGGCACCATCACCTCGCCGATCCGGCGCTCCAGCGGTTCGGTGAGGAGACGCCTGGCGGGAACGACGCCGGAGAGGCGGCCCTCGCCGTCGACAACATAGAAATAGAAGATGCGCTCCTCGAGGCCCGTGGAACGGATCCTCTCCAAGGCCTCGCCGACATTCTGATCAATCAGCAGAGGGGGAGGGCCGGGCCGCAGGAATTCCGCAACGGAGCGATCGAGATGCTCCGGTGAAGTGCCCGATCCGGGCGGTGTGTGCAACGACATGCGCCCGGGAAAGGTGAAGGTGATCTGGAGAACCTGGAGGAGAGGGTGTGGCTTGAGCGCCTCTCCCTACCCCTTGGCCTTCTTGGCTTTGGCGGGCGGGGTGCCCCCCGAAACCTTGAACGAAAGCTTCTCACCGTCACGGGTGACCTGGACCTGATCTCCAGCCTTGAACGATCCGCGCAGGATCTCCTCGGCCATCGGATCCTCAAGGTAACGCTCGACCGCGCGGCGCATCGGACGCGCACCGTAGGTCGGATCGTACCCCTTCGTGATGAGGAACTCGCGGGCCGCCTCGTCGAGGGTGAGGATGATCTCCTTCTCCTTGATCCGAGCCGCGACCTTGGAGACCTCGAGATCGACGATGCGGGTGAGCATCTCCTTGGAGAGGGTGTGGAAGACGATGATGTCGTCGAGACGGTTCAGGAACTCCGGCTTGAAGACCCTCTTGGTCTCCTCGAGGATCTTGCCCTGCATGGTGTCGTAGCCTTCGTCGTGCTTGGGCGCGCCGAAGCCGAGCGAGGTCTGCTTCTTGATCAACTCGGCACCGACGTTGGAGGTGAGGATGATGATGGTGTTCCGGAAGTCGATCTTGCGGCCGAGGCTGTCGGTGACGGTCCCCTCCTCCAGGATCTGGAGCAGGAGGTGCATCACGTCGGGGTGGGCCTTCTCGATCTCGTCGAAGAGCACGACGGAGTAGGGACGACGACGGACCGCCTCGGAGAGCTGACCACCCTCCTCGTAACCGACGTAGCCGGGAGGAGAGCCGATGAGCCGTGAGGCCGTGAACTTCTCCATGTACTCCGACATGTCGATCTGGATGAGGGCGTCGGGATCGCCGAACATGAACTCGGCGAGCGAGCGGGCGAGGAAGGTCTTTCCTACCCCGGTGGGGCCGAGGAAGATGAAGGAACCGATCGGGCGGCGCGGATCCTTGAGGTCGGCGCGGGAGCGGCGGAGCGCCTTGCTGATGGCGGTGACCGCCTCGTCCTGGCCGATGACCTTCTTCTTGAGATCATCCTCCATGGCGAGGAGCTTCTGGGTCTCCTTCTGCTCCATCCTGTTCAAGGGAACGCCGGTCCACTTGGAGAGGACATGCATGATCTCGTCCTCGCCGACAATGACCTCGCGCTCATCGCGCTCCTTGCGCCAGGTGGAGAGGGCCGTCTCGAGATCCTCCTTGGCCTTCTTCTCGGTGTCGCGGAGTGCGGCGGCCTTCTCGAAATCCTGGGCCTTGATGGCGGCCTCCTTCTCGCCGCGGATGCGGTCGATGTCGGCCTCGAGATCCTTGGTGGACGGGGGGCGGGTCATCGCCCCGATGCGGGCGCGGGATCCTGCCTCGTCCATGACGTCGATCGCCTTGTCGGGCAGGAAGCGTCCGGTGAGGTAACGGTCGGAAAGCTTGGCGGCGGCCTCGAGGGCGGCGTCGGTGATCACGGCCTTGTGGTGTGCCTCGTACTTCGGACGGATCCCCTTGAGGATGAGGATGGTGTCCTCGACGGAGGGGGCCTCGACCTTCACGGACTGGAAGCGGCGCTCGAGCGCCGAGTCCTTCTCGATGTACTTGCGGTATTCGTTGAGCGTGGTGGCCCCGATGCACTGGAGCTCGCCGCGGCTGAGGGCCGGCTTGATGATGTTGGAGGCGTCCATGGCCCCCTCGGCGGAACCGGCCCCGACGATGGTGTGAAGCTCGTCGATGAAGAGGATGATGTTCTTGTTCTTGCGGATCTCGTCCATCACCGCCTTGATGCGCTCCTCGAACTGGCCGCGGTACTTCGTGCCGGCGACCATGAGGGCAAGGTCGAGGGTGATGACGCGCTTGTCGGCTAGGATCTCGGGAACGCTGCCCGCCACGATCTCCTGGGCGAGTCCCTCGGCGATGGCGGTCTTGCCGACGCCGGCCTCGCCGATGAGGACGGGGTTGTTCTTGCTGCGGCGGCAGAGGATCTGGATGACGCGCTCGATCTCCTCGGCGCGCCCGATGACGGGATCGAGTTCCCCCTTGCGGGCACTCTCGGTGAGATCGCGGCCGAAGGCCTTGAGCGCGGGGGTCTTGGCCTCCTTACGCGAGGGACCGCCCGATCCGGCCGTGGCCTCCTCGCCTTCGCCGGACTCAATGCCCTCACCTTCCTCATCCTCCTCGGAGGGGGTGAAGTTCGGATCGAGTTCGCGGAGCACCTCGTTGCGGGTGCGGTCGAGGTCGACCTCGAGATTCTTGAGGACCTGGGCGGCGACGCCTTCCCCCTCGCGGAGCAGTCCGAGCAGGATGTGCTCGGTGCCGACGTAGGAATGCTGGAGGGCCTTCGCCTCCTTGCCGGCGAGGGCCAGCACCTTCTTCACGCGGGGCGTGTAGGGGATGTTCCCGGACATCTTGTTCTCCTGTCCGGAGCCGACCTGCTTCTCGACCTCCTGGCGGACGGTCTCGAGGTCGAGTCCCATCTTCTGGAGGACGTTCACGGCGACTCCCTGGCCGAGCTTGATGAGGCCGAGGAGCAGATGCTCGGTGCCGACGTAGTTGTGGTTGAAGCGGTCCGCCTCCTTGCGTGAGAGGGCGAGGACCTGCTGGGCCCGCGGAGTGAAGTTGTTCATCATGGTTCCTCGCTCGGTTTCGTTGTGTCGGACGTGGTCGTGGAACCGGAGTTTCCGTTGGTCGGGATCTTCCCGATCTCAGGCTCCGGCATCTGCTTTAACTTTGCGCGGATCAGGGCGGCGCGCAAGGAATCGCGTTCATCGGCCCCCAGTTTCACGGCGTGAAGCCCCTTCTGAAGGTGGGCGGGCTGGGTCTCGATGAAGAGCTCGTCCACCTGAAGGCGGCACTTGGAGGGGAAGAGACCGAGATCGACACCCATCTTGATGAAGGAGAGGAGGTTGAGGGCCTCCTTGGAGGTGATCGAGTGGGCGTGGCAGAGGATGCCGTAAGCGCGGCCGATCTGGTCAAGCAGGGTCTCGGCGCGCTGCTGGAGCAGGATCTGGCGGGCGTTCTGCTCGTGCTCGAGGATCTGGGCGATCACCCTGTTCAGCCTTCCGATGATCTCCTCCTCGGCCTCGCCGAGCGTGGTCTGGTTGGAGACCTGGAAGAGGTTCCCCATCGCTTCGGTCCCCTCGCCGTGGAGGCCGCGGACCGCAAGGCCGATCTTGTTGACCGAGTTGATGATCTTGTTGACCTGCTCCGACATGACGAGACCGGGCAAGTGCATCATGGCGCTGGCACGCATGCCAGTGCCCACGTTCGTGGGGCAGGCGGTGAGGTAGCCGAGGTCGTTGTGAAAGGCGAAATCGAGCGAATCCTCCAGCTCCGTGTCGGTCTGGTTGATCATCTTGTAGACCTCGTCGAGCTGCAGTCCCGCGCGGATCGCCTGCATCCGGAGGTGATCCTCCTCGTTGATCATGAAGCTGAGGGTCTGTGCCGTGTTCATGACGACGGCGCTGCCGGCACCCTTCGCGGCGTGCTCGCGGCTGATGAGGTGGCGCTCGACGAGCACCTGCTTCTCAAGCGGGGAGAGATCCTCGAGCTTCTCGGAAAAGGACTCCGACATTTCGGGAAGTCCCTCCACCGCGCCGCGGATCTCCTCGAGGACGGCCACGCGCTCGGCCTTCTTGGCCCATCCGGGGAAGGGCTTCCCCTTGAGGTTGCGGGCAAGCCGGACGCGGCTGCTCACGACGATCTGGTCGTGCGGCCCAGAGCCGCTGAGCCATTCGCCGGTGTTGGCGATGATGCGGGAGAGCTTCATGACTTCTTCCGGGGTTTGGGCACGATCGGTTCCGCCTCACCCGTGGTGAGCTCGGCCACGCGGTTCACGGAGGGAGCAGCAGGCTTCCCCGCGGAGGCGGCCTCCTGCTCCGCCTCGATCTCAAGGCGGCGGATCTTGTCGCGGAGGGTCGCGGCCTCCTCGAAGTGCTCCTCGCGGACAGCCTTGTCCAAATCAGCCTGCAGCACCGCAAGCTCCTGCCCGCGGCGACGGGCCGCTACCAGCTTCGCCGGCACCTTGCCTGCGTGGATGACCCCGCGGTGCATGTTCTTGAGCATCCCGGAGAGGCCCTCGGCAAACGTGTCGTAGCAGGCACTGCAACCGAGGCGGCCGGTCTTCTTGAAATCAGTCTGGGAGAATCCGCAGACAGGGCAGCGGACCCCCGAAGGATTCTTCTCGATCTCCTGGGCCGCACCGAGTCCAAGCAGGAGATCGGCGAGGGCAAACCCCGTCGGATCGTTGACCCCCTTCTCCTTGGAGCACCCCTCGCAGAGATTCACCTTCTGCATCTTCCCCTCCACGATCTGCGTGAGGAAAACCGTGGCTTCCTTGGAATGGCAGACGTCGCAGAACATAGGTGTTTTAATAGATCGGCGTGCCCTCCGTCTGTGTCAACTCGCGGAACCGCGCGATCAGGCGGCGCGTGATCGGGCCGGGCTTGCCGTCGCCGATGGGGCGCTTGTCGAGTTCCACGGCGGGAATGATCTCCGCGGCGGTCCCGGTCAGGAAGCACTCGTCGGCCGTGTAGATATCGTAACGGGTCATCTGCGGCTCGGAAACCTCCAGCCCCAGCTCGTCGGCGATCTGGATCGCGACGGCACGGGTCACGCCGGCCAGCGCGCCGGAAGAGATCGGCGGGGTGGTGATGGCTCCGTCGGAGACCAGGAAGATGTTGTCACCCGTGCACTCGGCCACCAGTCCCTGCTCGTTGAGCATCAATCCCTCGCCGGCTCCGGCGTGGGTGGCCTCGATCTTGGCCATGATGTTGTTGAGGTAGTTGAGCGACTTCACCATCGGGCTGAGCGCCCCGTGGGCAATGCGGCGCGTCGAGCAAGTGACGACCTTGAGTCCTTTCTCGTAGCTCTCCGCGGGATAGAGGGTGATCTTCGCCGCGATGATGATGACAGTCGGCTTCGGGCAATGCTCGGGGCTCAGGCCCAGATTCCCCTTGCCGCGCGTCACGACGAGGCGGATGTACCCGTCCTTGAGTTCGTTGCGGCGGATCGTCTCGAGCAGAGCCTCGGTCATCTGCTTGCGATCGAGCGGGATCACCATGCAGATCGCAGCGGCCGACTTGTAGAGGCGCTCGATGTGTTCCTCCAGGCGGAAGACCCTGCCGTTGTAAAAGCGGATGCCCTCGAAGACACCATCCCCGTAGAGAAGGCCGTGATCGAAGACCGAAACCTTGGCCTCGGACTCAGGGTAAAAAACTCCGTCGATATAGATCTGCATCGTGGCTCCAGTATGCGACGGCGACGGCGGGGTGAAAAGTTGAATCGGTGAAGGGTTTGAAACTCTAAAAGTAAAGTTTGAAACTCCACACCTAAAGCCTCGATTCACCCTTTGAACATCTCCGCTATCTTCCCGGAATACTTATCGGCGATGACATGGCGCTTCAGCTTGAAGGTCATGGTCAGTTCGTCGCCGACCTCGAACGGCTTCTCCAGAAGCTCGACTGCGGCGATCCGCTCAAAGGGCTTGAAGCCCGTCTCGCCGGAGACCAGACGACGGATCTCTTTCTGGATCTTTTCGCGGACCTCGGGGCGCGAGGCCAAGGCGGCGGAATCCGCCGCCTCGATCCCGGCGGCGGCAAATCCACCAACCGACGGAACCACCAGGACGCCGAGATGCTTCTGATCCTGTCCGACGACCATGCACTGGTCGATGAGCGGTGACTCGAGGAGCTTCGACTCGATCGGGAGAGGCTCCACATTCTCCCCTCCCAGCAGAACGATGGTCTCCTTGCAGCGGCCGACGATCTTGATGCAGTCGTTGAAGGTCACGAGCCCCAGATCACCGGTCGAGAGCCATCCGTCACGAAGCACCTGTGCTGTTTTTTCAGGATCCTTGTGATATCCCGACATCATCTGGGGCCCCTTGGCATGGATCTCTCCGCGCCGACCACGACCGAGATCGCGACGGGTGGTGTCCGGATAGAGGATGGCACCGGTGACGGGGTCGACGATGCGGATTTCCGTTCCGGGAAAAGCCGGGCCGACCGTTCCGATGACCAGGCGACCCCATGTCCTGACGGCCAGCACGGTGCCCGACTCCGTGAGTCCGTATCCCTCGAGAACGGGAAAGCCGATGTCATTGAAGAACTCGTCAACATGGGGCGGCAGCGCCCCTCCCCCCGAGATCGTTCCTCGGAAGCATCCTCCCACGATGGCGCGGAGTTTCTTCAGCACGATCGCATCGAGCAGGAGGAACGGGAGGATGAAGGCCAGCCATGCCGCCGCATGAAAGGCCCCGAGCACGAGCGAGACCGGGAATGAGCGCCCCATGAGATCAACCTTCCTTCCGCTCAGGAAATCCTCCGCCCTGCGGACGGCATGCGATGAGATCCGGGCCGCTTGAAAGAGCGACCGGCGGATCAGGGGAGCCTTTTCCACGGTGGAGAGGATCCTGCGGTGCAGTCCCTCCCAGAGCCGGGGCGCCGAGGCCATGATCGTGGGACGCGCCGCCTTGAGATCCTCACCCAAGTGCCGCAGCGTCGTGTAGTAGGTGTGCAGGCCGCTCGACACCGAGAGCATCTCGAAGACCCTCTCGTAGATATGCCAGACGGGAAGGATCGAGAGGGCCCTGTCCTCCGGTCCGAGGGCAAAGGGGAGATTCCTCACCTGCGAGATGATGGAGCCGTGGGAAAGCCTTACTCCTTTGGGCACACCCGTGGTGCCCGAGGTGTAGATGATCGTGTAGAGGTCCTCGGGATGCACGCCGGTGATCCTATCCTCCGCCCGGCGATCTCCCTCCACCCGCAATCCCTCGCCGGCGATTTCCAGATCTCGGAGTCGGTGGACATTTCCGGCGGAGGCAATATCCGTATCACCGGCCATGACGATGAGATGGCGGAGCCCCGGCAGGCGGTCGCGGACCGACTCCACCTTGGCCAGCACGGCCTCATTCTCGACGAAAGCCACGCCGACATCGGCATGACCGAGGATGTAGGCGATCTCCTCGGCCGTGACATCGGCGGCGCGCGGCACATCGGCGGCACCGCAGAACTGCACGGCTGCATCCGCCAGAATCCACTCGAAGCAGTTGTCGGAGAGGATCGCGACATGATCGCGCGCTCCGACCCCGAGTTCGATCAACGCGGCGGCAAGTGCCAGCGACCGGTCACACCACGCGCGGTAAGAGACCGAATGAAAAGTCCCGTCAGGACGACGGGAAGAGAATGCGGGGAGATCCCCCCACCGCTCCCCCGCTTCCCGAATGAGGGAAGCGAGGTTCGGTGAATCAATGCGGTCTGACATGCAGGAACCGCTGTCGGGCTTTAAAAAGCGGCCGTCTCGGACTGGAAGGACGCGGCGGGAGCCACGGCCTCGGGAAGGATTCCCACGGGGGCGCTAAGGCTCTCGGCAACATAGATTCCTTCGCCTGCCTTCCTCACGCCGGCGAGCTTGCCGATGCGTACGTAGAGCGTCTGGGTCGGGCTCTTGGCGGTCCAGACATATCCGTCCTGCTCGAGACCGATGAGGATTTCCTTCACCTTCATGGGGCGATTGTAGCGCTGGAGCACCTTCACGACGGCGGGAGCCAAAGGGCCGGAGGGCGATGCGGGACGGGGACGGCCTGCAAGCTTCGAGCTACGGGGCACACCGTCAGCGGTAACCTTGCGGCCGGAACCGGGAGGACGGCCACGGCGGCGGGGAGTGCTGGCCAACTGGGTCAGCTGACTGGTCATGGTGACGGTGGCGGGAGGCAGTTCGAGCGTGGCACCGAGGAGCTCGTGGAGCTTCTGCTGAAGGCGCTCGATCTTGACGGCGATCTTCATCGCTTTCTTTAGGGTCAGGGCATCAGGGATGGTCATATAGGTGATTGGGAATGGGTTATCGGGATTGATTGGTTTTTGTTTGTAACCTTTTTAACGATTCAACTTTTTAACTGCGATCAGGATGAGATCGCGACTATGCGGTACGAAAGGTGATGCGGGCCTTGGTCAGGTCGTAAGGGGACATTTCGACTGTCACCTTGTCACCCGGCACAATGCGGATGAAATGCTTGCGCATTTTCCCTGAAATATGGGCCAACACCACGTGGCCGTTGCCGAGTTCGACACGAAACATCGTGCCCGGGAGAACCTCGACGACAACGCCTTCGGTGGTAATTGCTTCTTCTTTTGCCATAAAGGTTAAAGTTAGTAGGAAAAATATCTCTGTATGTCGAGGGAAATGTTATTTCAGAGGGTTAAAACAGTGGAACGTTAAAATGTTAAAAGAGGTTCAAACCACCCCACAGAACTCTCTCGACCAAAAGCGGCAGCACTTTCCGGAAAATAGGAACCTTCGTGAATACCGCTTCGGTCCACATTGTAACGATGCAACGTTATAACTCTTTTAACCTTTTTAACTTTTCAACCGGATGCGATAGCATCCGTGCTTCATGTCCGACCCAAAGAACATCGTCTATTTCGACCTGGAGACTCAGCGCACCGCCAATGACGTCGGCGGCTGGGACAAGAAGTCCGACATGGGGGTCTCCGTGGGGGTCACCTACAGCACGGCGACGCAGAGCTACGAGATCTTCACCGAGAAGCGTGTCGGCGAACTGATCGACCTTCTCGGCCGCGCCGATCTGGTAGTGGGCTACAACAACCGCCGCTTCGATTACGAGGTCCTGATGGGCTACACGATCCTCGACCTGCCCCACCATCTCCCTACGCTCGATCTTCTGGAAGTCGTCGAGAAGGCCGCGGGTCACAGGCTTCCGCTGGACTCCATCGCCACGGCCACACTCGGCGTCGGCAAGACGGCCGAGGGGCTTGATGCCATCCGCTGGTGGCGGGAGGGCAAGATGATGGAGATCGCGAAGTACTGCTGCTTCGACGTGAAAGTGACCAAGCTCGTGCACGAGTACGCCGTGCAGCACGGCCAGCTCCACTACATCGACCGCTTCTCCAGGAAGCAGACCCTGACGATCGAACTGCCGTCATGATCCAGCCCCTCGATTCAGCCCGCAACAGTTGGCGACTCATCTGGATCGATCTGGAGGAGCCCGTCCCGGCACCCGCTCAATCCCGCGAATCAGGAACCGGAGACTACTGCCTGCCGACCTGCCTTCTGGTCACCACCGCATCCGGCAAGCCGCTCTGCCCCCCCGAGATCCTTGAGGAGCTCGACCAACCCCGCGCGGAGCAACTGCTTGGCCGGCTCTTCGACGAGCATGGCACGCCCGACCGCCTGACCATCGCGGAGAGCAGCGACTGGGATACGGAGGCATGGCGCTCCTTCGCCATCGACTGCCGGATCGAGATCGCCTTCGGAGCCTTCCCCGAAGCCAGGCCGGGCGAACTGCTCCAAGTAGGCCGCAGGATCGCGCAGCGACTCAGGGGCGAAGGCTTCCACTCCCCGGGGGCCATTGCACGGGGGCTGGTCGCCACGGCGCGCCGCCTCCGCTCGCCGGAAAGAAAAAGCGCCCACCTGCGCAAGGCCATCGAGCAGGACGCGGAGTGTGTGCTCGCACGGATCGAACTGGCCGACGCCGACTACCAGTCGGCCCGATGGAACGAAGCCAGACGCGGCTATCAGGAGGTTGCCGAGCGCGAGGAGCGCCGCTGGCGCGGCGAGAGTCCCGAATGGTGGGAGGATCACGAGACACGTCCCTACATGAGGGCACTCTACGGGCGGGCGATGACCGAGTGGCATCAGGGACGCTTCGCGGAGACCGCCAAGGATTTGGAAAAACTCCTAAAACTCAACCCACGCGACAACCAGGGTGTCCGCTTCCTGATCCCGCTTGTCCACCTGTTGGGTGACGACGATGCCAAGGCGCTCAAGTCGCTTGAGGAATACGATCGGAACTATCCCGACGACTACTGCGAGCCGGCACTGCTCTTCGGAAAGGGGCTCGCCCTCTGGCGCTTGGGCGACGATGAACCGGCCCGCGCTACCTACCGCACCGCGATGCTGCAGAACCTCTACATCACCCCGATGCTGCTGGATCTGCCCATCCCGCCGGCCGATATCTGGCATCCCAACGACCGTTCCGAGATCAACTACGCCCAGGACTTCATGCAGTCCTACGCGATCCTGTGGGACAGGGACCCAGCCGCCACACGATTCATTTTCGAACTCCATGACGAACTGACCCCGGAAATCGAGAAGATCCTCACCCTGCGCCGCACGATGGCGGATTGGCAGGACCAGCGCTACGACCGGGACTTCAAAGCCCGCTGGAAAGCCATGATCGAACAGGACAAGTCACTGACGGGAGGAGTCGATAGGGACTAGGTGATAGGGGATCGGCTATATGGGGTGGGAGAATGTTGAAACTTGAAAGCTGAGACCTGAGACCTGAACCAAGCGCGAGAAACGAGACCTTGGGAAGGTCGAGTTGTAGTCATCTGCAATCGGCAGATGAACCAAGCTCGTGGGAACGAGCGCGGTAGACTGCCGTAACGGATGCGAAGCAACGGCCGGGCCTGCAAAGCGAAGCGAACAGCCATGAAAGGGCGGCGCTGTCCGCATTGATGCGAATGCCGTCAAAGCTGAAACTTCTCCTCAGCGCCACTGCGCCTCAGCGGCTCCCTAATACCTGAAGCTCGGGAGCGGTAGTGTGTCCGAAGGCTTGGCCGCAGAGGAAGACGGAGAAAGGGAAGTGGACTTTCTAACCCTGGCGACCTTGCGGACAGGTTGCACACCTACAGCGCCAGTTGGCTTCTCAGCAACAACCGGTGCATCCACAAGGAAGTCATTGGCAACATAACCCCTCTGCCCATTGGGGAGCTCCACAAGGCTGTAGAGGAACTCCTTCTTCAAGACCTTCACCACAATTCCCTTCCGAAGATGCATGTGTCGGTAAAAGATCGTGCGATCCTGGGAGACCGCCATCTTGGGACCGGTGGCTGCATTGTATTCCACGGTGCTGCAGGCCGAGATGAGAAACGGGCTGGCAAGGAGGGCAATCAAGGATGCGCGGCGCATGCAAATCACGGGGTATTGCTTGGAATTAGTAGATAACTTTTCCAAGCATAGAAGCCTTTCCTAAAGGTCTTTCACTCCACGATGCAACCTCCCGACTGCCTCTTCAATGGTAAGTTCATGCGTAGGGATCACCAGTTCGGGATGCAAGGGTGGCTCATAGGGAGAATCGATTCCCGTGAACTTGGGAATCATGCCCGCGCGGGCCTTCTTGTAGAGCCCCTTGGGATCTCGCCCTTCGCAAGTGTTCAGGGGAGTACTGACATAGACCTCGATGAATTTCACATCTCTTGCCCGACACAGACCTCTAATTGCATCTCTCTCACTTCGGAGGGGCGAAATTAGGGAACAGATACTCGTGATGCCGGATCGCGCAGCCATCAAGGCAATCGCTCCCGCGCGACGGATATTCTCCATCCGATCCTCGGCCGAAAATCCAAGATCCCTGCACAGTTCCTCGCGCAAACCGTCACCATCCACCATCAGCGTCAGTCCCCCCTCAGCCTTGAGTTTCGCAGCCAATCCATCGGCAAGCGTCGACTTTCCCGCGCCGGATAAACCTGTAAGCCAAATAATCATTAGCAGAGGATTAGCCGTTTGCTTTTCGGTATGCCAGCCAGAAGCTGGTAGCCTCTAATCGATGTTTCAATCGGCAACAAGAACCTCTTCATAAATACCCTCAATCCGACGGACAAGATGCCGGATTTCGTAACGCTTCAAAATGGTGTTACGGGCATTCCTTCTCAGAGTGGCCCTCAATCCATTATCGTGAAGCATGCCCTCAAGTGCTCCAGCGAAACCCGCGACATCACCCGGAGGAAGCAGCAGGGAATCGTGCCCGTTCGTGCAGACCTCCGCGATCCCGTCCACCGCCGATGCAACCACGGGAAGTTCGCAGGACATCGCCTCAAGCAGAACCATTGGGGTTCCCTCAAAATCAGAAGTCATCAGCAAGGCATCAAAGGCATGATAGAGGGCAAACCGATCGCTGACATGCCCCAGGAAGCGTACCCGGTCACTGATTCCAAGGGCCTCCGCCTTCTCCTTGAGCGCCTCATCCTCCGTCCCCGTGCCGGCAATCACAAACATAGCGGAGGGATTTCCGGATAGGACTCGCGCCGCAACATCCATGAAGAGCGAAAAATTCTTCTGTGCCACGAGCCTTCCGACCCCGCCGATCACGAACGACTCACGGGGAATGCCGAATGCATCCCTCGATTCCCCCCTTTGAAGTTCACTCGCTGGCTTGAATAGCTCCGTATCGATCCCGTTGGGAATCATCGTCACTAGGTCATCCGGGAGATCCTCACGATCAAGCAGGTAATCGCGTGTGCTTTCCGAAACTGCGATCACCCTATTAGAGCATCGGTTCCAGAAGGCATCTGCCGCCAATAGAAGACGGTTCTTCTCTCGGGAGGCATCATTGCACTGATCATGGACAACGATGGCCGGATGACCGGACATGACCGCGAGTGGCTTGGCACAGAGGTTCGCCCCAAACAGGTGAAAATGAAGGATGTCATATTTCCCCGAGCGCATCAGTCGCCAGAAATTCGGGAGATAAAGAGGAGGGAATTTTCCGGGTGACAGCGAGTGAATGGTGATTCCATTCTTCTCAAAAGCCTTCGCATAGACCCCCCGCCCGTGCATGCAGGCCACCTCCGGCAGATAACGCGACTTGTCGAGATGCGTGCAAAGCCCAACCAGGAAGGTCTGAGCCCCGCCCAAATCCAGACTGTCGATCACATGAAGAATCCTCTTCACTTCAATCCCTCCAGAAATGCCTCGGTGTTTTTCCGATTATCAAGCCACTCTGCGACCATCCTTTGCGCCCCCTCAGCCATCCTTTTGGAATTTCCGCCGTCAGCCATCAGTTCACAGACCTTCGTGACTAAAAGTTCAAAGTCTCCCCCTGCGGAAAAACCGGCACCAAATGTTTCGATCAAGCCGTCGGGATCTAGTTCCAAGGATAGGATCCCTGCAGCCCCCTGCGCAGCCTGAATCATCACGTTAGGGAACCCTTCGGCCTTAGAGGTGCTTACCAAGAAGCGCGCCCTGTCGTAGGTCTCTTGGATCTCATGATAGGGAAGCCTCTCATGAAAAGTAAGATTGGGCATCCCTGCGGCACGGGCGACTACGGATTGCCATAACTTTTCATCCTCCCTGGGGCAGATCATCTCACATCGGGCTTCTGGAAATCTTTCCACGAGATCGAGGAAGAGATGGGGGCGCTTGATGTGCTGGCAGCGCCCGACCCAGAGCAGATCGATATCTTTCGGTGCCGCGCGGGGTTTCACTCGGGGGAGGATCAGATTTCGGTACATGCCGCAGGAGAGTCCGGCTTTGCGAAAAAGTCCCCTCTGGTATTCCGACATGGCGAACCTGATGTCGGAGAGCGCGACAGCCCGCTCAAACAGCCTTCCTTTCCATCCATGGCTTTTTCCGAAGGAACCGTCGATTTCCGTGTCGAGTCCGCAGATAAATACCAACTTGTAACCGAAAACCGGCCGTAGCAGACAGAGTATATAAAGCCACGCCGTCCATCCCAGCACGCAGACGAATTCGGGACGATACTCAGCCAGGAATCGCATGACTTTGGGCAGTGCAATGATGGTATCGGCCATTCCTCCCGTGTGGAAACGGCCCGCATTCCTTGTCACCACCCCGTCAAAGACCATTCCATCCTGCTGGCCCGTGTCTCCCCCCGCGATCACGGCCTCATGACCGAGACCCACAAGTTCCTTCGCCAGCAACGCCACCTGAAGCTCCGCACCGCCGGATACACGGGTCGCAAGGGGATCCAGCGCGTAATGCGCATGACTCGAGAGAAAAAAGAAATTCATCGGAAAGATGCGGCAAGCATGGATGCCATCATACGCATCCATGGTATGGAGATGAGGCGCTTGGGATGGTTTCGTATAAGCGCATGGAACAAGAGGATCGGAGAATCCTCCCGCAATTGGCACAGCGTCTGGTATTCGATTCCCGGAATTTTCCCAAGCGATCCGTGTCTTTGCTCGTGAAGATAAGCCAAACGCTCGAACACCACGCAGTAGGCTTGCCAGGGAACCGCACGGGGGCTGCGCCAGGCCATTTGAAGCAAGTCCAGATCCTCCCGTGTCGCCACGCCCCCCATCACGCGCTCCATATTTCCCCTCCTGATCGCGGAGATTTCCTCCACCCCCTTACCGGAACTCTTCATGATCGAGGTGGCGTGGATCCGATAAGACACTAGGGCATCGGTTATCAGGCCAAATCTTCCCTCTTGCGCTATGAGGGACCAGAGCGCGTAATCCTCCGAGGAGGGTGAATCCGGATATCCCCCGTACCTTTTGAGAGCTTGATCCTTCCGGAGCATCACCGAGCTGTGGGGAATGGGATTGCGGAAACAGAGATCCCATTCCAACTGCGAAGAGGTCGAGGGAACACGAAGGCGTCCCCGAAGGCGTCCATTTTCATCAACAAGCAAAGCGGATGACGCAACGGCATCCACCCCTGGATTTGACTCCATGTAGCGGAACTGGATGGCCAACCGTCGGGGATCGCATAAATCATCGGCATCCTGTCTCGCCACAAGGGGAGCCCGGGCCATTTCCAATCCCTCGTTTAGGGTAAAAACCAGCCCCCTGTTTTCACACCGACGATGCAGTCGAACCCTCGGATCGGAGAAGGAGGCCGCCGCCTCATGCGTTCCGTCCGTGGATCCGTCATCGATCACGAGCAGTTCGAAATCCCCCGATGTCTGAGCAAGGGCGCTACGGATCGATTCCGCAATGTACCTTTCGGCATTGTATGCCGGCATCAGGATCGTGATGGATGGGCCCTTCATCGGGATGTCACCTCCCGCAAGATCTCCCGGTGCCGTCCCAGCCATGCTCCGACTTGGAAAGTCCTCACCGCATGGGATCTGGCCGCCATAGTCATCACGACATGGTTTTCCATGATGCATTCCACGGCATCGGCAAGGAGTCCCGGTTCACCCGCCAGATCGCGGGTCCATCCATGCTCGACTGGAACCAGAACGCCGCTCGAATCAGGCACGAGTTCGGGCATCCCTCCGCTGTGTGTCCCCACCACCGGAAGACCGCTTGCCATCGCCTCGATCGGCACCGTCGGACAGGGATCGTTGTATTTCGTGTGAAGCAACAGATGGGCGGCGCGATAGATTTCCGGAGCCTCTTCCTGGCCGAATGGAGGGAGGATCG
>JBAPTI010000119.1:0-31898 GCA_049282095.1 Chthoniobacterales bacterium | reverse complement strand
GGGAACTTGGCAGGTGGGCCGGGATTGAATACCGAAGGAACAACGAAACACACGAAAAGCACGAAATGAAGGAAGTCATTGGACTCCAATTTCCCTTCTCTCTCCCCTCGGCATTTCGTGACTTTCGCGTTTTTCGTGGTTCTCCCTCTCTTGCTTCGTCTTCACCATCTTGGTGAACACACCAGACCTGTTGTCAGGGTTCCATTGCAAAATCTGGGTTTAACTTTTTCACTCGCCTCAAAGGCGCCTCCCTTCGTTCTTTTCATCGCGCCTCGTTGGCGTGATACTCCCGCGATGAATTTTGAGTTCACCAAGATGAATGGTGCGGGAAATGACTTTGTCATGGTTGATAACCGCGACGGTTCCCGCAGCCTGAACCGCGACCAGATAGCCGCCCTGTGTGACCGTCATCGCGGGATCGGTGGAGATGGTCTGATCGCCGTCGAGGGCACACCCGAGCTTCCCCGGATGCGTTATTACAACGCCGACGGCGGCGAAGCCGAGATGTGCGGCAATGGTGCCCGTTGCTTCGCCCGTTTTGCAGCCCGATTGACGGGTCAACAAGGAGGCACCCTCTCCTTTTCCACCCAGGCCGGCATGATCTCGGCGGAACTTCTGCCAGATGATCGTGTCAGGCTTCGGATGAGCGAACCGCACAGCCTCCAGTTGGCCCATTCCCTGAAGGTCGACGGTGTCGATCTCGAGGTTCATTCCCTCAATACCGGAGTTCCTCACGCCGTGGTCTTTGTCACCGATCTGGAGGCCACTCCGGTGATAGCCCATGGCCGCGCCCTTCGCCACCACGCGCGATTTGCCCCAGCCGGGACGAATGCCAATTTCGCGAAGGTATTGGCCCCGTCATCACTTGCCGTCCGTACCTATGAGCGCGGCGTCGAGGATGAGACCCTGGCGTGTGGCACCGGCGTGGTCGCCTCTGCCCTGATTCATCACCTGCTCAGCAAGGCCTCCTCTCCCATCTCCGTCAAGGTTCGTGGCGGAGATAACCTGGAAGTGGAATTTCAGCTGGAAAACGGACATCCAAAGGCTGTCACACTGGCAGGTCCCGCCGACTTCGTCTTTGAAGGCACCCTCTCTATCTAGAAATCTAACTTACGTCTCTTCGGTCGATTGGCTCCACCCTCTAACATTTTTCACTTTCCCTCCTCAGCCCCTTTTCATTCTTCATTCTTCATTTTTCATTTCGTCCCCCTCATCCTTCATCCTTTAGCATCCCATGCCCACCATCTCTTTTGCAGGAGCCCACACCGCTCTGGTGACCCCCTTTCGGAATGGATCCCTAGACGAGGCGGCTTTGACCGCCTTGATCGAGGCACAGGTTGCAGCAGGCATCTCCGGAATCGTCCCTGTCGGTACCACCGGGGAGTCCCCCACCCTCAGCCACGAAGAGCATCGCAGGGTGATCGAGATCGCCGTCAAGGCGGCAGCCAAGAGAATACTGGTCATTGCGGGCACTGGATCAAACGCCACCTCCGAAGCCGTCGAATTGACCATCGAGGCTGAGAAGCTCGGTGCCGATGCCGCCCTACTGGTAGCCCCCTACTACAATAAACCCTCTGCCGAGGGTCTCTATCGCCACTTCAGGAAGGTGGCTGATGCCGTCACCATACCAATCGTCCTTTACAGTATCCCTGGACGCTGCGGCATTGAGATTCCTGTCCCTGTAGTGGCTCGCCTGGCCGCTGACTGCCCCAATATCGTTGCCATCAAGGAGGCTGGCGGTAGCGTGGAGCGGGTAAATCAGCTCCGGGCTGCCTTGCCGGATAGCTTCCAAATCCTCTCGGGCGATGATTCACTGACATTGCCATTTATGGCCGCTGGAGCGCTAGGGGTGATCAGTGTGGCCTCTAATATTATACCGACCGAAGTCGAGTCCTTGGTCCGTAGCTTCCTAAAGGGGGAAGTTGCCAAGGCTCAGGAGATTCATGCCCGGTACTACCGCCTCTTCAGGGATCTCTTTATCGAACCCAACCCCGTGCCCATCAAGACAGCCCTTGCAGTGAAGGGTGTTTGCACGGAAGATGTCCGTCTCCCTCTTTGTGAAATGATATCCTCCAACAAGGATATCCTCATCAATACCCTAAAAAACACGGGAGTTATCTAATTCACATGAATCCACTTAGAGTAGTTATTTACGGTTCCAAAGGAAGAATGGGGCAAGCCTTGATTGCCGCCACCAAGGAGAATCCCACCCTGCAACTGGCCGGCACGATCGATTCTGGAGATGCCCTGAACGTGATCGCATCATGCGACGCAGTGATTGATTTCACCCATGCCGATGCGACGCTTCCAGCATTGGAAAAATGCATGGAATTAGGAAAAATTATTGTCATTGGAACTACAGGTCATTCCAATGATATAAGGAACCGAATTACCGAGGCCTCCAAGTCGATTCCGGTGATCTTCTCCCCCAACTACAGTATCGGCGTGAATACCCTCTTCTGGCTCACAAAGAAGGCGGCTGAAATCCTTGGCCCCGATTATGATGCCGAGGTGGTCGAGGTCCATCATCGCCTGAAAAAGGATGCTCCGAGCGGCACAGCGAGGCGCCTTGTCGAGGTTCTGGATGAGGCTTATGGCCTTGATTACGAGAAGGATACCCGTCATGGCCGCGTCGGAATGCCGGGAGAACGCACCCACAGCGAGGTTGGTGTCCATGCCGTTCGCGGCGGCGATGTCGTCGGAGACCACACCGTGATGCTGGCAGCTCCAGGGGATCGCTTGGAGTTGATCCATCGTGCCTCCAGTCGGGAGACGTTTGCCAGAGGGGCCCTTCGGGCAGCTCTTTGGGCCAGGGACACCAAGAAGAACGCTCCCGGTCTCTACGACATGCAGGACGTGCTCGGCCTGCGCTAAAAATTACTGACCCCATGCGTGCCGGTATCGCCCTCGGCTCCAATCTGGGCGATAGAAACGCACTTATCCAAGAGGCAATCGGCCATCTTCGCATGATACATGAGTCGGGTGATTTTCTGCTTTCAAGCCTTCACGAGACGGAGCCGGTGGACTGCGCGCCCGGTTCGCCTCCCTTCCTTAATGCGGTGGCCGAGATTGGGACATCCTTGCAGCCCTTGGAGTTGCTTCGTCGGCTTCAAGGCCAAGAGATCCGCTCGGGCCGCCCCAAGGATCATCCTCGGAATGCCTCCCGCACCTTGGACCTTGATATCCTTTACTGTGATGAAATGTCTCTCCATCACCCCGAGTTGGATCTTCCCCACCCCCGCATGCTCGATCGGGCCTTCGTGATGGCTCCCTTGGCGGAGATCCGACCCGAACTGAAGCTTCCCGGATGGCAAATGACCTGCCTTGAATACCTATCAGGAATTCGTAATAACTAGTCTTTATATACTGATTACCAATGGTTAATAATCTTAAAGAACTTTGGGTAAAAAGGAAAAGATCCGGCGAACGGCAGGCATGGTTGACCGCTTACGACTACCCTTCGGCACGACTCTTGGATGGAACCGGCATCGATCTGATACTGGTCGGCGACTCCCTTGGAATGGTTGTTCTGGGTCAAAAGGATACAGTGGATGTCACGCTGGATGAGATGATCCATCACTTGAAAGCCGTCCGTCGCGGCGTTTCCCATGCTCCTGTGGCGGTTGATCTTCCATCCCACACCTATGACACTCCAGATCAGGCCCTTGCGAGTGCAATACGCCTCGTGGAAGCAGGCGCCGATGCCGTGAAACTGGAGGGCCCACTGCCCCAGATCATCTCTACCCTTGCAGAGGAATCCATTCAGGTGATCGGACATCTTGGGATGCTCCCCCAGCATGTCCGGGAAGAGGGGGGCTACCATCGGAAAGGGAAGTCAGAGGAAGAGGCCGACGCCTTACTCCGAGCTGCCATGGAACTTCAGGAGGCAGGGGCCTGTGCCATCGTTCTGGAGCTAGTCGAGGCCTCTCTTTCAGGAATCATCAGTAAAAAACTGGACATTCCAACCATTGGCATCGGGAGCGGAACGGGCTGCGACGGGCAGATTCTGGTCACGACAGACCTTCTGGGACTCCAGCCTTGGTTCCGCCCCTCCTTCGTGAAGCCCAAGGCGGATCTAGCCACCCCCTTTCAGACGGCAGTGAAGGAATTCATCCGGGAAACGAGGAGAGAGGATTCACAGGGATGAAGGGGATGAAGGAGATTACTAATTGTTGATTGCTGGATTGCCCTATAACCCATTCCCTATTTCCTAGACCCTTATTCTTGTGAGCAACGGCGATATCCAAACCAAGGCGGCACAGGGACGCCAAGTCGTCATGGCCGGTGTGCTCATGAATTTGCTGCTTTCCACCGGAAAAATCGCCGGTGGTATCCTGGGCCGCTCAAACGCACTGATCGCCGACGGGATCGAATCGCTTCTGGACCTCTTCAGCTCCCTGTTGATCTGGGGTGCCCTCAAGTACGCCGCCAAGCCGCCCGATGAAGAGCACCCCTATGGTCACGGGAAGGCCGAGTCACTCGCATCCATTATCGGCGCCCTCGTCCTCGCGGTTGCCGGGGCTTTCATCGCCCACAACAGCATCAGCCAGCTGGTTGCCGCTGCTCACGGAGCAAAAGTTCACCTCCCCTCCCCTTGGACCCTCCTCTTGCTCATCGGGGTCATCCTGCTCAAGGAGTGTCTCTTTCAGGTCATGGCCCGACGTGCTCGACGCATCGGGAGCAATGCACTCCTTGCCGATGCCTGGCATCACCGCTCCGATGCGATCACCTCGATCGCGGCATTCATCGGCATCTCCATCAGCCTGATCGGCGGCCCGGGATTCGAGGTCGCTGATGACTGGGCCGCCCTGTTTGCCTGCGTTGTCATTTTCTACAGCTCCTATTCCATGCTCAGCCTCTCCCTTGGCGAGGTCATGGATGCCCGCGTCTCCGGCGATGCGGAGGAAACGATCAACCGGATCACCTGCTCGGTACCCGGTGTCCTAAGTGCCGAGAAATGCCGTGTCCGCAAAAGCGGACTCTCCTACATCGCCGATCTTCACATCCGGGTATCCGGTGCCATTTCAGTCCGTGAAGGACATGCGATCTCCCATCAGGTGAAGGATAAACTCATGACATCCGAGTTGCCGCTCGAGGATGTCACCGTCCACGTCGAACCGGAAGAGGGCTAACTCTTTGCCTTGGTTGCAAGGTGGAGGTTACAAAGTGAAAAGTTCTGGAGCGCTTCACCACCTTCAGTTGCTTCAAGCCCTGCCTATTCACCATGTGCGAGTGAAGCAGGAAGCCTAGGAGCATGATGGAGGCAATCACGACGCTTGGTTCGGGGATAGGGACGATTTCATTTCCCACGATGCCTCCAGTTCCCAGAAATCCAGTTCCGACTCCGCTGTAAAAGCTGATGTTCGCAAGGTCTCCCAACGAGAGCTTTGTTGCTGTTAGGTCCTGCAGGCTGGTGTACTGGAATGCTCCTCCGGTGGCGGATGTTGCGCCCCATAAGGTGGTGCCGTTCCAGTTGTGGACACTCAACGAGTAAGTGCCAAGTCCGGCGATCGATCCGAACGTCAGTGTGGAGGTTCCGGCAAGGGCCCCGAAGTCAATGACACTGTCAGCCGTGAGAGTCAGTGAGGCGAATTCCTGAACCGGTGCTCGATTTGGTGAGCCAATCGATGCCATGGAAAGTTTGCCTCCCTCCAGGGTGAGTCGCGACTTGGGGTTGATCTGGTTACTTCCTCCCGGGAGGAGCGTACTTCCAGCGCTGACTCGGATTCCGGAAGTTCCACCCAGAAGAGCTCCTTTTGAAAGGGCAAGGGTCAGTTGCTGCAGGATCGTTTCTCCCGTGTAGGAATTGACACCGGCAAGGGTGAGGGTCCCCATTCCCGTCGAGGATCGCGCAATGAGTCCGCCGGTACTCCCGCTGATTGATCCGAAAAGAGTCCAGGAGTTTCCCGCTGCATCAAGTGTTGCGGTGTTTGTTCCAATCGTGATGGCGTTGCTGACACCGAGGGAATTGATCCCCGCGCTGAGGGTGCCCGAGCCTGTGAAATTCAAGCCGGCATCGCCTCCCGAACCCGGAACACCAAGCGCCCGGCTGTTTCCGATGATCAGGGATCCGCCCGATAGGTTGATGCCACCATTGAAACTATTGGCGGCGTTGAGTTGAAGGGTTCCGTCACCAGTCTTGGTGATGCCATAGGAAGTTGAGATGCCGTCCGAGATAACGCCCCTCACGACAAGCCTCGATCCCGTTCCCGTGTTCCAGATACTGTTTCCGGCGAGGACGATCCCGACGGCCAATGTCTGCAGATTGGTACTGTTGACGGTGATGTTGTTGCCACCGTTAAAGGTCAGTAGGGAGGTGGAATTGGTGAGAGTGAAGGAGAGGGCTCCTGCACCAAAGGTGATGCTTTTCAATGTGGCCGATGCGCTGACATCTAGGATGGATGAAGAGGAGGCATTGGCGTTGGTGAAGATCAGATCGGAGTTCTGTGCACTGAATCCATTCGGGCTCCAGTTGCCACCTTTGAAAAGATTTGTCTGATCAGTTCCCCCTCCGCCTCTTGCTCCCCCCTGCCAGGTGTATGTTTGGGCAAAGAGATCCGCACTTCCTGTCAGGGCAATCATTGATAATGAAGTCAGAAGCTTGAGGAGGCATGTACATCGGGCAAAACGATTTGATTTCATATACCCACCATTTTTCCAGCCGCAGGTGATCGGCGGTAGATGGGATAACCACTATCGGGAGCTAAGCAAAACCGCTAAGCGGATGGAATTGGTGAAGAGCTGATCAGCGATTCCTAAGGCGTGGGGAAATGTTTCGGAGAAGATACCGAATGAATTTCACGCAAAGGACGCAACGGGCGCAAAGAGTGAGTTTCTCGACGCTGTGTTTTTTTAAGAGGGTCGTTTTTTAAGAAGTTAAATAAACACCATTTTACCCCCACCGTTTCAGCGTGCACTTCTCTTCAGTCCTACCTTGGCGACCATTGCGCCCGTTGCGTGAAACTGCATCTTTCAATCAAGCCTCTGGCAACTGTGAGGGGCTCGACTTTTTCGTCTTCATTCCGCCTTTTGCCTTCGCCTCGCGCCCTCTTACTCAACGGGGTTTTCCAAGGTCCCGATTCTCTCGATCTCCACTTCGACCTTGTCGCCAGGTTGGAGCCACCGCTGCGGTGTTCTACCCATGCCGACACCCTCAGGGGTTCCCGTGAGGATGATCGTCCCGGCCTCCAATGTCGTGTCACCGCTCAGGAATTCGATAAGGGAAGGCACATCAAAGATCATGTCCGCGGTGTTGGAATCCTGAAGGATCTCGCCGTTCACACTCGTGGTGATCCGCAATGTGTTCGGATCGGTGATTTCATCCGAAGTGACAAGCCACGGACCCATCGGGGCAAAGGTATCGAAGGACTTTCCCCTGCACCACTGGGAGCCACCCCATTCCTTCTGCCAGTCGCGGGCACTGACATCATTGGCAGTCGTGTAGCCAAGGACGTGACTGAGCGCGTTCTCGCGGGTGGCATTGCGGCAGGTCTTTCCGATGACGACGGCGAGTTCCCCCTCGAAGTCGACCTGTGTGGAGACAAGCTTGCGAGGAATCACGATCGGGGCGCCGGGATCGCGGAGTGCCGAAGGATTTTTGAAGAAAAGGACGGGATACCTAGGAATCTTCGCCCCCATCTCCTCCGCATGTTTCCGGTAGTTCAGACCGATGCAGAGAATGGCAGCCGGAACCATCGGTGCCAGCATGGTGAAGTCGGAAACAGTCTTCCCTGTCGGATGCACTCCCTGAAAAGGATCCCCCGAGAGGATCTCCATCGAGGTTCCCTGAGGGTCAACCGGTCTGGCGTAGTGGACCTCATTCTCGCCGTTCCGAATCCGTGCGATCTTCATGAGTTCAACCTACACGAACGTCGGCATCGTGAAGAGCATTATGATGTCACGGCCCGGGAACGGCTTTTCCCCGCAACTTTTTAAAAGGAGCGGTGTTGAAAGGATATGAGACATCTCCTCCCCTCCCTAGCCTTGCTTGCCGCCAGCGCTGTTGCGGGCGCCCATCCGGGTCACGATGGGAACACCACCAATTCGGTCTCCACGGAACCCGCTCGCGGATCCTCATCACTGCCCGCCCCCCGGGCCTCGATCACCGAGGAGGGAACCTATCGGGTGATCAGGGCAAACGGGATTCCCAACCACCCCGTCGGCCAGTTCCCCGGCCCGGGAAATCCCAATACCATTTCCGCCCAGAACTACAACTTTCGGATGCCTCTGCATCCGACGACCAACGCCACCTTCACGGAGCTTAAGCATCAGGCGATGGGCATCGCGATCAACGGAATTCCCTTTGATCCCGGCACCGCGGAAACCTGGAAAAACGACCCTCGTTCGGGGTGGCATATCGAAGCGATCGTGGGGGAACGCAAGGGCCTGGGGCTCGACCAGAACAATGCCCACGTTCAACCCAACGGCGCCTACCATTATCATGCCGTTCCAGTCGGCTTGGTTCAGGTTCTCGGAGGTGACACCAACAGGATGACCTTGCTGGGATACGCCGCTGACGGGTTTCCAATTTACGGCCCGCTTGGATATTCCGAGGCAACCGATCCGGCGAGCGTACTCAAGGAGTTGAAGCCAAGTTGGCAACTCAAGCAGGGAACCCGCCCCTCCGGAGCATCGGGACCCGGCGGCACATACGACGGGACCTACAGGGAGGATTATGAATTTGTCAGCGGTTCGGGTGATTTGGATGAGGCCAACGGGCGCGTCGGAGTCACACCTGAGTACCCGGAAGGAACCTACTATTATGTGGCCACCGACTCATTCCCGTTCTACCCGCGAGAGTTGAGGGGGACTCCAGACAAGAGTTTCCAGCGCCAAGGACCACCTCCCCCTCCGCAAGGACAGATGCAGGGACCGGGCGGTCCCGGCAAACGCATGGGACCACCACCCTTCGGCGGGCCTCCTCCCCGTTGATTAACTCTGCCCCTCCATCTGCATGGCGCGCTCGGCCATCTCTGGACCCAGGTAGCAATGGGATCCTACGGAGAGGAATCCGTGACTCTTGAGGAGACGGCGATAGAAGGCGGCGCTTTGCAGTCCCTCCTTGGGAAAATCGCCGATCAGCGAATCCTCTTCCGTATAGAGTTCCAGAAAGGCGATGCCGGCGGCGCGATGTGCAAGGGATTGGAGTCCGAGTTTCAACTCCTCCAGAGGCAGGTAGAAGAGGGTGTCGCTGCAGACAATCAGGTCGTAATCATCGGCAAGGCCGATTTCCTCCAAGGTGGCGAAGGTGCCGAGGCGGATGTTCCTCTTCTTTCCGAATCTTCCGACGGCGTAGCTGCTGGCATCGACGCCGGTGTAGCGGATTCCGGGACGGAGAGACTTCAGGGCAGGAAGCCAGTTCCCCTCACCACAACCGGCGTCCAGAACGGTGCGACCAGATAATACTCGGCTACCGAGAGCGCGAGTGCCGCCTTCCTGCGGATCGAGGCACCCGATTTCACGCGGGTCTCCGGATCACGATACCACCGGTCGAAATAGGCGCGGTCGTATCGGGACACCCCTTGATCTTTTTTCATCAGAAAACAGGAAAACAGGGATTAAGGAGGCGGCTCGGATTCACGATTGAGGGATAGAACATCGGATCACTTCAGATAAACTTTTCCTATCATCAACGGACTGGATTCAATCCCCCAGCCGTTCGGGTCCTGTTTTCCTGATTTCCAGATTGATTGCCTTATTCCCTTTTCCTCGCCTTAGCCGAGGAATGAGCAGATGTAGTGACAGGGATCCCCTTCCACCGTGATGCTGAAGCCGGAGTTGGCCGGGACATCAAAGGCTTCCCCGCCCGTGTATCCGTTGCTCTTGTCCGAACCGTCGAGCACCACGGCGCAACGACCCTCGACAATCTCCATGCGCTCGGCCTTGCTGGTACCGAAGTGATAACTTCCAGGCAGGATGACCCCCACGGTCTTGTGTTCCCCCTCCTCGGTGATGACGGTGTGGGAGATGACCCGGCCCTCGAAGTAGACGTTGGCCTTGGCGTGAACGGTGACGTTTGTGAATTCCATGACGAGGGTCATCGGTTCCAGAGCCCTTCTTGGCAAGTTCAAAGAGAGTGGAGCTTGAAACTCGACGATGCAAACTCACGGGGAGCAACGTGGGAGGTCATACGGAAACGGAAATCGAAGGGATTTCCTTGAAGGTCCGTGTCTCAGGAATTAAATTCCGAACATCTTTGGGGGGTATAGCTCAGTTGGTAGAGCGTCTCGTTCGCAAGGCTTTGGAGTAATATGTCACTCATTTTCCTTCGAGTGCTTTTGAGTCACTCAAGCGCATAAATACAGGCGCCGCGGGTCATCGGTGATTTCACCCAAAAACTACCAAGTCACCCAAAAAGACCCATTGTTCAGGCGCGAGGTTACAGTCACGGGTTGCAATTGTGACATCATCATCCCGTTGTCTCGCAAATCGACCGTGGAGGCCTTAAAAAGTGCCGAAAAATGGGCAAAATCTCAGCGTGGACGAGACGCTCTACAACCCCCACGCACGCCGATGTTCGGCATACTTGATAATCTCCTCAAGCTCCAGAAAAGCATCGGTCTCCTTGTAACCTCGACCGTGGATGATTTTTAGCTTCTGCATCTCCAGGGCATAATACTCTCTGTTGCGCCGGTCGAGCTCCCGCCTTATCAGAGCGTCCTGTTGTAACCTCGTAATGTTCATCATGGATCCATTTCCATAATCGGAGACTCCGGCACCTCGATCCCCTTGATTATGAAACTCGAGCTCCTCGCACCGATGGATCGCACGCTGAATCTTCCGGTTGATTTCTCGGAGCCGTACTGACTTTGGCCGGATTTTCTTTTTCTTGTCCGACTTGGGGAGAAGTCCACGCCGTCCGAGGACAATCTTCGGATTGAGATTCAGTCCTGACCGTATTGTTTCTATCCGCCGCGGAGTCAATTTTCCAAAGAGCACCCATTTCCCGCGCACCAGGTGAGCTCCATGCACCTTGTCTTTACGAGCCCATCTCCTGAGAGCAGACGATGAGATGCCTAGGGCGCCGGCAAGAGCATCAAAGGTCGCTCCCCTTTTGACGGGAATATCCACCTCGGCTCTCTGAGATGGTTTACAGGGTCTCTTTTGAGTGTGCATCTATCATCATTTAATCACAACCACCCTTGAGGAGCAATAAGACACCTCAAACCAACTCAACACCCAATCCAAATGACAAAAGCCACCCCAATTAGAATGACGGTTCCCGAGGCGATCATCCCCTCCGGCCGCCTCACCCTCAAGGTTCCCGAGGCCGCCGCCATCCTCGGCGTCAATCCTCAGACAGTCCGGCGCCTTATCGACCGTGGACTCATCAAGGCAATCCACGCAACCCGTCACCCGCTGATACCGGTCTCCGAGATTCAGCGCTTCGCCACCATCTAAGTCCTCTCCCCTCCCCGACCCATGAGCAACGACACAACAAACCGCACGGCTGACCTCGCCCTGCACGCCTCCCTGGTGGCCGCAATCGGCCAGATCCCGCCCATCAAGCCGACCGGAAAGAACAAGCACCTCGGCAACGAGTACCTCACCCTCGGAGACATTCTCTCCGGAGTCCGCCAGACCCTCAGCAAGCACGGTCTCGCAATCAGCCAGCGCCCTCTGGTGACAACAGCCGGAGCCGGTTGCATCACGAGTCTCCTGCACAAGGACGGTGGATGCTTCGAGACCTCCCTCCTCCTCCCAGCCGCCCAGCAGAATCCCCAGGCAATCGGGAGCGCCATCACCTACGCCCGACGGTATACGCTGACGGGTCTCCTGGGCATCGCCGCCGACCTGGACGACGACGCGGAGGCCGCCATGCCGGCACCAAGGATCACCCCCGCGGTGGTCAACCGTCCCGTGTTCAAGAAAGCGGAGGCCGCACGATGAGCGCCGCCACCTCCGACCGGAGCCCCGAAGTCGAGGCCAAGCCATCCGCATCGAAGCTCTCCCGATATTCAGATTGCCCTGGTGCATTCCACCTCGAGGCGAGTCTCCCGACCGGAGAATCCTCAGCCGCGGCCAATCTCGGCACCCTAGTCCATCGGCACCTCGCCGGTGAGAAGGTCGAGCTCGACGAGGAGGGCACCAAAATCGCCGCACGGTGCAGGGAGCAGTACCTCGAGCTCCGCGACCGCATCATCGGAGACGAGCCCATCACGGCCTCCGTCGTAGAGGAGCGTCTCTGGTTCGGCAAGGACTGGTCGGGAGCCATCGACCGGATTGATTTCTTCGGAGATTCCGCCCTGGTGGTGGACTACAAGACCGGCCGCCTCGAGGTGGATCACGCCTCCGAGAATCTACAGCTTAGAGCATATGCCGTCCTGGTGGCGGAGCACTACAAGTCCGTCCGCACGGTCTACGCCGCAGTCATTCAGCCGCACACCGGCGCCCCCCACGGCACGGTTTACGACGAGGACGACCTCGCCCAGGCACGGGAGGAGATCGCCGGCATCATCGCCGCGACCCTCAAGCCCGACGCCCCGAGGAGGCCGTCTCCGGAGGCTTGCAAGTATTGTCGAGCCCTCGCCATCTGCCCCGAGGCCGCGGGTGAGACTAAGGCACTCGCCACCAGGAGCGCCGCCGATGTTCCTGCACTCCCCAACCTCGAGCTCTCCCAACTCCTGAGCGCTTCAACCGTGGTGGAGGACTTTATCTCCGCGATCAAGGACGAGGCCAAGGCACGGCTGAAGGCCGGAAAGGAAATCCCTGGGTGGTCTCTGATCCAGAAAAAGGGAGCCGTCCGCACCGATAGCAAGGCGCTGAAGATCCGATGGTCGGAGCTCACCTCGGAGCCCATCCCGACCATCACCGGAGAGCCCTCTCTCATGCTTAAAAAATCAAACCCGTAATCAAACCCGTAATCAAACAACCAACCCCACATCTGTATGTCATTCCCACAATCAAACAAACAAACCGCCGACGCCTTCGTCATGCCCGATATGAAGGGCAATCTCTTTAGCAATGACTCGGAGACCCCCAACGCCCCGACCATGAAGGGCAAGGTGGTCATCGCCGGCAAGACCTGGGCAATCAGCGCTTGGCACCGTGAAGACCGCAATGGCAACCCGTTCCTAAGCCTCAAAGTCGAGGAGCCCTGGACGCCCAAACAATGACCCGCGGCGTACTCGTATCGGCCGTGCTGGGTGGCGTCGAGATCCAGGTCAACGAGAAGACCCTCGTGGTCGGACACCGTGACTTTCTCGAGCTCCTCAAGCGCCTCGAAGAGATCCGGAGACAACTATCCCCCCCCCTCCTAAAACCATGAGGCCAAAAAAAAGAAGCGCCCCCCCGAGCAACCAGGAGGGCGCGATCCGACCGAGCAAGAGTGCGGCATATGTCAAAGGCACGCTCCTCGAGCTCGTGATCGCCGGTCTCCACCTGGTCGAGATGCCCTTCGAGATTGCCTTCTGGCAGATCCACGGCCTACGCGGCCGCCTCGAGGTGGCACTCCTGACCCTCAGACAATGACCAGGGAGCTCCCGCAATTCGTCCGAGACCTCCTGAGTGCCCCTCCGGAGCGTGGCGCCGGTCTCAATCTTTGGCTCTTCCGCGTGGCGAGATGTCTGCACCCTTACCGGAGCGAGCCCGAGATCGTGGCGCTTTTATCAGCCGCGACGGGTGGCCTCACCGTGAAGCTCGGAGAGATCGAGAGAGCCGTCCGCAATAGCAGGAGCGCCGCATGGAGTCCTGACCAACCGGCCACCATGAAACCCCGCGCCGCCACCTGGCCGACGGTAGACTCTGCACGACGGGAGGCCGCGGCCTCGACCGGCAATCTCAGCGACCTCTGGGAGGCATCGCCGGTACGCCTCGAGGACAATATCAACCGTGCCGAGCTCGTGATCGACACCCTCTTCGAGCCGGACTCCCTTCTCTGCGTCGGCAAGAGCATGAGCGACTTCAAGACTCGCCACCGTGAGGAGCTCCGCGGTGAGCTCTCGGAGATGGCATTGATCGTCCCGAGCCCCATGTCGGCCGTGACCGGTCTCACCCAGGACGGGAGACCCTCCGAGCATACTCTCAGCAACACCGGAGACCGGAGGTTCCTCGTGATCGAGCAGGACTCCGGCACCCTCGACGACCAGGCCGGTGTACTCCTCCACCTCAAGCGCAAGGCGCCGATGGTTCTGGCCGTGCACTCCGGCTCGAAGTCCATCCACGGGTGGTTCTATTGCCAAGGCCGCGACGAGGAGTTCCTCCGGAAGTTCATGCGGTACGCCGTGGCACTCGGAGCAGACCGCGCAACCTGGACGAGATCGCAATTTGTCCGGATGCCCGACGGCCTACGCGACACCGGCGCCAGGCAGACCGTTTTCTATTTCGACCCTTCAAGACTCACCCACGCACACAACCCAACAACCGACCCATGAGCAACAGCACAAGAGCAACCGTCATCGTGCGTGACGACTACGGCAACCCCAGCGACTTCGAGGACATCCCCGACCTCGAGGCAGAGACCCCCCAGGCCGCGGCCATGAATACCAGGAGGGAGAAGATCGCTCAGGTGATCGCCTCGCATGGCGCCCCATTTATCACCGGCAAGTTCGGAGAGAAAACGGGACTCAACCCCATGTTTCCTCCTGCACTCTACGCGGCAGAGAATCATGTCATCCATGACGGTCTCCGGCGGACTTTCTACGAGTATCAAACCCTCAACGGTCTATGGGTGGAGACTACCGCGGACACCATGCGCCGGAAACTGAGCGACCTCATCTTCGAGCTCGGCCGAGAATTGAAGTGCGAGAACATCGCCGCAAAGGAGAGATCCGACGGGAAGCTCGCCGGAGCCCTTAACAATCTCCGAGCCATCACCGACGGCAGATTCGACGACCGGCCAAGTGGTTTCGTGCATTGTCTCAACGGTATGTTGGATGTTGCGACCGGCACCCTTCAGCCGTTCGACCCGAAGTTCAAGAGCCGCAACCTGACCCCGTACCGGTGGGACGCCGCGGCCTCATGCCCCCGCTTTATCAACGAGCTCCTCCTCCCAGCCCTGAGCGAGGAAGATGTCGCCGTCATCCAACTGTACGCCGGCATGGCGCTCATGGGACGCAACCTTTCCCAAAAAGTCATCGTCCTGACCGGCACCCCTGGCGGAGGTAAGTCTCAACTCTGCATTGTGATCGAGGGACTGATCGGCCGTGCCAACTGCACCCAACTCCGCACCGAGATGCTCCATGAGCGCTTTGAGACGGCACGCCTCGTCGGCAAGACCCTCCTGACCGGCAAGGATGTCCCTGGCAACTTCCTCATGACCAAGGGAGCCCATGTCATCAAGGCACTCTCCGGAGGTGACTCTCTCACGACCGAGATTAAGGGACGCATGGGTTCCAATGAGATCGACGGGGAGTTCGCCATCGTCATTACCAGCAACAGCCGCCTCCGAGTCCGCCTAGACGGTGACACCGGAGCATGGCGCCGACGCCTTCTCATCATCAATTATGAGCGACCCAAGCCGGAGAAGAGTATTCCCGACTTCGCCCGTGTACTCCTCGAGGAAGAGGGAGGTGGAGTCCTACGCTGGGCAGTAGAGGGCGCCCGTCGGCTTATAGAGCTCGGACACAACTTCCCCGTGACCCATGACCAGCAAGCCCGAGTCGATTCACTCCTCGACGAGTCCAACGCCCTCCGCACCTTCATCGGGTGCGAGATCGAGGCATCAGCCGGTGACAGCTTGAGCACTACCGAGATCGTCGAGGCATTCTTCGCATTCTGTGACTCCCGCGGGTGGGCGCCTGGATCAGTTCACCAGGTCGAGAAGGAGCTCACCGATGCCATGATGGAGATCCACCGTGCCGTGAAATCGCAAAGCGTGGAGCGTGAAGGTAAGTCCGTTCGAGGCTTCCGAGGCGTAAAAATGACCCAAAACACCCAAAACGGGACGGATGGGACGGGTGATCCAAACCCGTAGCGTATGAAATAACCGATTTATATAAGGACTTCAAAAGTGCCGTCCCAGCCGTCCCGCGGCATGACTACCCAGCCCCACGGCATACCAGGCGAGCGAGTCGGAGTCCGATGGAGGTGGCAAGGCAAGCAATGGCTGATTCTTAACCCTGAGATGTCCGGTATTACTCTATTCAACCCCCCTCTGGGGAAGAAAACTACTAGCAGGGAGCGAGCCTCGGGGTGCGGGGGACTGCCGTCTTTTTTGCGACAGATTCGCTCAGGGCACGGACTACAGAGTAAACCGGACATCTAGCCACCAGAAAACCCGCCTCCCTTCGCTCATTCCTTTGACATACGAAACCAACGAAATGAGAGAATCGACCGCCGACGCCCAGCTTTTGAGAGAGTACGCCCTGGCACGGAAGATCACCGTGCGAGCCGCCCAGCTACACCGGAAGGAAGGACGCCCCGAGTGGACGGCTTTCCGCGACGAGATCCGGAAGCGTGACCTCGAGACGGCCGACGCCCCCGCGGCTGAGAGGGAGGAGAGGCAAGCCCTCACCAGGTACGAGCAGATCAACGGCATTCTCGAGGGAGCAATAGCCCGACGGGAGGGAGCTCGGATGACGGCACTCCTCAAAAGTGCTGAGACGGCTCACAAAGTCCTGACCTCAGTCCGGCAGAATCACCTCGAGATCAAACGAGCCTCCGGCCGCCTGGTAGACCTCCCCGCGGTGGCGGAGATGATTCACGGCAACCTGGGCACCCTTCGCACCCGTCTCGAGGAGCTCCCCGAAATCATCGGCACCAGGATCAACGACTCCGAGTTGGATGTCGCCGGCATCGTCCGGTCGGAGGTGGAGTCCATCTTCAGAGAGCTCGAGGCCGCGGCCTCCGGCATACCCCGCCCCAATGGAGACTGAGACCCTCGAGGAAGTCCGCGGAGACCTCGCCGCATTCTGGCGCCCGAGAAAGCGCCTCAGCCCTCTCGAGTGGTGCGAGAGCAATGTCGTGCTCGACGGCCGGTATACCCCCCGCCCTGGCCGATTCTCGTGCGATTTCACCCCGTACCTCCGTGGACTGCATGACTGGTTCGGAGATCCCAAGGTGAGGCAGATTACTCTCTGCAAGTCCGCCCAGGTCGGAGGCACGACCCTCCTCGGCAACCTCATCATGTACACCGTGGCGGAGGCCGGAGCGCCCCTCCTGTATGTCACCTCGACGAGTGAGAACGCGAAGTCATGGTCGGAGAGAGAGCTCATCCCACGGCTGAAATCATGCCCCGCGATTCGAGAGCTCATGCCGGACAACGAGGACGACTTCCGGAAGATGGAGATGCACTTCAAGTCCTGCACGGTTCGCCTGGTCGGGAGCAACTCCGACGGCAATCTCGCATCAAGGCCGATCAAGATCCTCCTGGCCGATGAGATCGAGAAGTGGCCGGTTGAGAATGAGAAGGAGGCGCCGGCGCTCGAGCTCGCAATGGCTCGCACCAATTTCTTCCGGAGCTCCCGCAAGGTCATCCTCACGAGCACGCCGACAATCGAGTCGGGAGCAATCTGGCAGAATTACCTCCGCGGGTCTCAGCACCGGTTCCATGTTTCATGCCCCGAGTGCCAGCACCGGCAACCTCTCCGGTTCGATCAAGTCCTGTGGAGTGAGGAGCTCCGAGACGAGGAGGGCACCTGGGACTTGGACGCCGTGGCCGACTCCACGGTCTACCAATGCGAGGACTGCGGCGCCCTGTGGCCTCAGCAAATGCAGAGGGAGCTCGTCGCCCGTGGTGAATGGGTGGCCGGCAATCCGTCGGCGCCTCGAGACCATATCAGCGCCCATATCAGCGCCATGTACTCCCCGCAAATGACCTGGGGAGAGATTGCCAAGATGTTCCTGCAAAAGAAGGAGACCCCAGGCGGACTTCACGACTTCCAAAACAACATCCTCGGAGAGCCCTGGCAGGAGAGAGCCGCGACGATTCGCAACGAGAACATTCTCGACCTCCGAGATAAGTCCTATCGACTCCGCGAGTGCCCCCTCGAGCCGGTGCTCGTGACCCTCTGTGCCGATGTCGGAGAAAAGGAAACCCATTGGACGGTTGAAGCTCGCAACGAGACCGGAGAAAGCTGGGTGATTGACTACGGGACAGTCCTGGCGCCCGAGGATTTGATCGCCACCAGCTTCCTCAAGGCGAGGCAGTACCCAACACCCTCCGGCAAGATCGTCCGCCCGACGGCCGGCCTTATCGACTCGGGATTCAACACCGAGAGAGTGTACTCCGTATGCTCCGCCTCCGACCGGCTCCTCTGGCCGTACAAGGGAAGTGACGCGGCCTTTGGATTGTGGAGCGCCTCCGAGGTGAAGGGCACCGGCCTCATCCTGTACACCGGCGTCGATTACACCCTCAAGACGGCACTCTACCTCGACCGCATTCAGAAAAAGCTCCCGCCCCTCCTGCACCTTCCGGCTGATACCGGCCGCGACTTCATCCAGGGACTCTCCGGACAGCAACTCATGGAGAGCAAGACCAACAAGAGCCTCGGGAGATTCTGGAAACCCGTACGCGCCGATCACTTTGGCGATTGCGTGAAGATGTCCATGCTCGCCTGGTGGATCATGAAGGATTCACTCACGCCCCCCGCCCAGGAGGCCGCGGCATGAGCAAGCTCCCCCTGGCACCGGCTGACTGGCTCCCGACCATCGTGGTCGATACCAGGGAGCAGACCCCGCTTTCATTCAGCTTCCCGACAATCACCGGCACGCTGCCCACGGCTGATTACTCCGTCGCCGGTCTCGAGGAGGACTTCGCTGTCGAGCGCAAGAGTCTCCCTGACCTCTTTGGCTCCCTGACCTCCGGCCGTGACCGGTTCCGACGCGAGCTCCAACGGCTCCTTGCCTATCCCTTCCGGCGCCTCCTGGTCATCGGGAGCGAGCAGGAGATCGCCCTGGGCATGAGTCGAGCTCGAGGAGTCAATCCCAAGGCCGTCCTGCACTCCCTGTACGCAATCGAGGCACGAGGCGTCCCCGTGGTATTTGCTTCGAGCCCCAGCGCCGCGGCCGCCCTAGTGGAGCGCTGGGCATACTGGCGAGCTCGGGAAGTGCTCAAGACGGCTGGAACGCTACTGCCCTTCGTATCGGGAGTTTAAGTCGGTGACGCTGTCAGCAATATCCAGAATAGCTAGCCCCAACTCCCTAAACAAATAACCGGTTATTGCTGATAATAATGAATACAAAAGAAACAAAATAGCATTGTTTTGACCCACGCTATGAAAAAGGACAAGTAACCAGATTCCTGCAACGAGAATGGATAAATAGAATAGAATCTCCAAAGCATGCCTAGCATTTGGATAGGCGGTCTCTTTTCGGACGCGCTCCATGTACTTAGTTTTGAGTTCGTTCATCATATTTATAGATCGGTTTTTGTATTACAGTACGCAAATACAAGAGTTTACAATGGATGGTCAATAAATTACGCCCTCGGGATTTGACGAGCCCGTAGGTACGATGAGACCCGAGAGCCCCTGGGAAGCACGAGACGCCATCCTCGAGCAGAATCACCGGACATCCTTCGAGGAGACCTCCGCCATCGAGATCGACGAGCGCCTCGCCCAGGAAGATCCGGAGCATGAGGAGAGTCTCGAGTTCTTCCGCCTCAACCGTGGGAGATGCTCCGAGGCCGCGGAGGCAATGCTCAAGCTCCTCGAGCTCCTCATGCCCAACAAAGGGAAATTCAACACCTCGACCCCCTCGAGCCTCGGTTTCCAGGTGATCGTGCTCCTCTGGCTCCTGCAATCGAGCAAGGGAGACCTCGGCCGGATGAGTATGGCCGCCATCGCTGAAAAGGTCGGATGCACGAGGGCGCTTCTGAGCCATTACGCCAAACGGTTCGAGAGAGTCCTGGGATTCCACGGTCGAGGCATGAAAGGCAAGGAGGCGTCGGAGGCATTTTTCGAGAGCTCACGCCGCGGGTGGGAGACCCGCCGACGCAAGGCCGGCCAAGCAGATCCGGCGCCCGTCCATGTAAGTCTCGAGGAGATCGACGCCCCCACGGCATACCGCACCCCCAGGCGCTTCGAGCTCGAGGACGAGCAGGAGATCAGCGCCGACTCGGAGGGATTCTCCTTTGATTCTCACCCCCGAGAGAACGACCACGACGCGGCTGATATTTGACGGCCTCCCCCTAATTAGCCGCCGACCAAACGAGCCGGAGGCAATCCAAACCAAACCAACCCCGACCCATGACCGAAGCAACAGCAACACCCCACGACAAATACCTCGCCACCCTCGAGGAGTTCCAAGCACTCGAGAAGACCCTCTCCGAGGAGATCGCCTCCGCCGAGGCATACTCCCAGGCACGAGAGGACGCCCTGGCCGCCGCGGCCGCCGAGAGCAAAATCTCCAAGGCATCACTCACCAAGGCAATCGAGGCCGACATGGCCGCCCGAGTCTCAGCAATGAGGCAGAGCAACACCTCCGAGAAGGTCTCCAAGCTCGAGGCCGCCATCTTCCCGATTTTCGAGGAGGCGTGCCGTGCCGTCCGCTTCCGGCTTGATACCTGGTGGCATGAGTGGCGCCGCAAGGAGCTCATCCGGATTCTCGGAGAGGAGAAGGGCTCCGCGGCATTCGCTCGCACTATTCCCAACGACGGCGCCGACCGGCTGATCGAGGAGTCGGACATGGCGAAGCTCTACCGTCGGCACGGTTCCGATGGAGTCAATGCCCCTCAGTCCGAGCCGGCATACCGCACGGCATACAAGGACGCCCTGGCATTCATCGAGGAGCAGGAGGCCGCCCTCAGGAAGGCATGAAGCTCACAACCTCCACCAAGACCATGAGCAACCTTCCCACCAATTTTGAAGTGAAAGGCCCAGCCGGTACCCAACACCTCCCTGAGGTAAAGGCACCCGAGCCCACCAACACCAAGGAGACCGGCACCAGGACGCACGAGCCTCCACCTGAGGACATTTCCAACGGCTGAGTGGCCGTCGGTTGCTTCATCATAGCGAAGCGAAAGAGCCCTCCCTGGGAAACTGGGGAGGGTTTTTTTATTTCTTCCGGCGCGAGGGAGTCAGCGATTCTTTATGAAACTCACCCGAGAGGGCACGGCTCTCAAAACTGGCAATCTCATCACGGTGGATATACAGCTTGCCGAAGATGTTTACGGTTTTGATGAGACCCTCCTTGCGCCAGCGCCAGCCGGTCGTGCGGGACTTGTCGAGGGTATCGAGCCAACCGTCGAAGGAGACGAGGTTTCCGGCAAAGTTCTCTTCGGAGGTCATGGGATTAAAAAGAGAGAGTGACCTTCTGAAGCTCCTGGCGCTTTTTCTCGTCGGTGACTTTGGAGTAAATCTCAAGGACGAGTCGAGCGTCCCTGTGACCTTGCCATGATGCAACGACCCGAGGATCGACCCCATCGTCGAGCAGTTTCGTGATGAAGAATCTCCGGAAAGCCCTCTGTGAAAAGTTCGGGAGGCCGAGCCGCTTGCACGCCGCGCCCAAGCCGACTTTGATATTGGAGACTGAGAAAACCCGCTCCACGGCTGACTTCTCCTTTGTCCTGGTCTCGAGCATCGCCCTGACTGACTGATAAATCGGTATTGTGAAGTACTTGCCAGTCTTTACCCGCCGGATGCGGATGACATCCTCCTCGAAGTCTATGTCGCCCACCTTTAGCGCCGCGGCCTCCGCGTTACCCATGCCGGCGCCGGCCATGAAGAGCAGGAAGTCCGCCGACTCCTCCCGAGTGTCGCTGAAAGGAGCGTTCCGGATTTCATGAAGCACGGCCTTTACCTGGTCGAAGTTCGGAATAAGGCGCTCTATCTCCTCGTTTCTGCCCCATTCCTTCGGATCAATGGCATCAGCCGGTGAGTGAGGGATTACTCTATCGGCCACCATTCTCTTAAAAAAGCGCACCATCTCTCGGAAATACTCCTTCCTGGTACGCACCGTGCTCGTGTCGGAGAGGTGATAGAGGCATCGTTCGAGGATGGAGGTCGTGACCTTATCGGCGCTGAGCTCCCCGAGAGTCTTGTCGAGGGTCTCATCCTTGTAACCGCATAGGCCGGTGAGGATGCGTTCGATTTTCCAGATCGTCTTTTCCTTACGCTTCGCCGTCCTGGTCTCGAGGTACCTGGTCACGAGGTCTCGGATCGGTACGCCGGACTGGTCGAGGTCGAGCCTTTCGAGGTCTCGGCGCTTTTGATCCCTGAGACGCTTTGCCAGGGCGAGATCCTTCGTTTCGAGATTGATCCTCTTCTGTTTCCCGTCTATTTTGAACAGCGCAAAATATGACCCGCTTCTGTCATACCGGTATAGGCACTCGGCAACCTTCACAAAGGTTCCCGTTTTCTTCTCTTGAGTTGTTTTCATCGGCTCTCAGGGTATCGGGTTACAATATTGGGTTACAAGCCGCAAAAATAGAGACTGAAAACTCATTGGAAGTCTCTGTAAGTCAGCACTTTGGGGGGTATAGCTCAGTTGGTAGAGCGTCTCGTTCGCAATGAGAAGGTCTGGGGTTCGACTCCCCATACCTCCACCAAAGACTTCGCCCCGGTTACTTCACCCAAGATTGACCGGGGAATTTCGGGAGGATACCAAGGTGACGTGCACCGTTTCCTTCTACGTCATTTCCCGCTCGCCATCCTGCTAGCCGCGTTGTTTCTGACAACCACCAAGGCTGTCGCCGAAACCAATTACTGGTCCGGCCTCAGTTCCAGACAGAGGGAGATCCTCAACTCCGGGGAAACCCTCATCCTCGAGGAGGATCTTCCGGGGAACCCTTGGCCCCGCTTCATTGTTTATCAACTCGTGAAGGCGACTCCGGCGCAGGTCGCCGCTGTCTTCTGGGATCTACGTCTTGATCCCAAGTATGTGCCGAATTGCCTATCCGTGACGATCCTCGCGAAACCCTCCCCCCATGTCATCGACGGGGAGTACACGCTGAAGATGCCGTTTTTCCTCCCCGACGAGGTCTATGTCTCTCGGAACACTCTCCATCGCCGTACGCCCGAAGATTACGAGATCTCATGGGTAGTCCTTCGTTCCCGTTATACCAAGTCGTGTTCCGGGCTACTTTCCCTTCAGAAACACGAGAAGGGAACACTGCTCCGCTACAGCAATCAGGTGGAACCCGGAAGCAGGATCGCCGGGATCATGAAGAACAATGCCGGGCATCAGGTCGTGGCCAGCGTCAAAGCGCTGGTCTCCCAAGTAGCCAGAGAGATGGAGGGGCCGTCTGATCCGCTGGAGAAACAGATGAAAGCCCTCGAGGAGTCCTTGGGATCACCGATCGAGCGGTGATACCAACTCATTTCTCCTCCTCCGACTGGGTCATACTGGCCACGGGGGCCTTTTTCTGCGGGCTTTCCAAAGGAGGATTCGGAGGGTTCGGCATGATCATGATCCTGCTGATGGCCATGGTGCTGCCTCCAAAAGAATCAACCGGCGCCGCTCTCCCCCTGCTCATCGCCGCCGACCTGATGGCGATCGGGGGATTCCGCCGTCATGTTGACTGGAGGGAGTTGCGTGGACTTCTACCATCGACCCTTCCCGGGCTAGCCGCAGGATGGCTTCTGATGAGGAGGATTCCGGACTCCTTCTTCGGTCCTGTTCTCGGCTGGATGATCCTCGTCATGATGGTCCTGGTGGTCTGGCAGCGACTTGACCGCAGGGTTCTGGAGTCCGTGATGCATCATCCTTTGCTCTCCATCTTTTCGGGCTTTGCCGCAGGGGTCTCCACGATGATGGCGAATGCAGGCGGGCCCGCGATGACGTTTCACCTGTTGACGAAGCGCTTCGACAAGATGGCTTTTGTCGGCACGAGCGCCTGGTTCTTCTTCATCATCAACCTCACCAAGGTTCCCCTCAGTCTGAATCTAGGACTCATCTCGCGCTCCTCCCTCTTGCTTGATCTCATGCTTCTCCCGGCAATCGCCCTCGGCTTCCTCGCGGGAAAGAGCTTGCTGGGGAAGGTTTCCCAGAAACCTTTCGAGTGGCTGGTCGTGCTCATGGCGACCGCCTCGGCTATCAAACTAATCTTCTCGTAATCCGGTTCACCCATTCCCTAGGGCAAGCAACGAAGATGATCTGAAGGCAGGAAAACAAGAAGGAGGAGGTGTGGGCGGACAGGGGCATCAGATAGGTCATACTGACCATGCCGGCACCCCTCCCCACCCTATTTGCCCAAGGCCTGCATCAGATCTTTCTGCTGCTGCCTGATAAGTTGAGGGGATTCCCTGGTCTCCTTCTCGGCCTGCTTCACGAGGGATCGAACGCTTTCCACCACGCGATCCTTGGCCGGTGATCGCATCAGGACTGCCACCCTGCTGTGTGGTGCCATGAAGTTGCGGTATCTGATGAGGGTTTTGCCGGAGAGTGACTCCAGCAGGACACTTCCGTTGCACGACTTGGCGTATCTGGACTCCAGAATACGCCAAGTGATTTTGTATCGCCCCGGAGGTTGTGGGATCAGCTCGATCCGTGAGGTGTACACCTCGTCAGGGAGAAAAAAAGGCATCTTCAAGGTGAATTCAGCCACTTGTACGGAAGGAGTCGGGCGCTCAACGATACGGGCGGAGAGGCAGCCCGAGAGATACTTGGTGTCGAGTTCACTGTCCCAAAAAACACCCGCGATCACCTCCGGAGAGCAGTTGGCGATCTGGTAGATGGTCAGGATGGGCCACGGCTCACCGGGGACGTTCTCCTCGATCACGACGGCTTTTCCAGAGGAAAGCTGTGCCTGTTGATTCGCGCTGAGTTCCTCCCAGGAAGGGATCGTCGATGCGCGGGTGAAATCCAGAGGGGCGCACAGCATCAGCAGCCATGCAAGATATCGTGACATTGAGGGACAGTAGTCTTCTTGCTACACCCCGGCAAGCAGTGCCATCCAAACGATCGAACATATTCCTTCGCCCCCTCAACTCTTCAACCTCTCGATCATTGGCCATTTCAACAAAGCGGAGGATTTTTCTTCAGCCTTCAGCCGCCAGCCTTCACTCTTTGATGCCATGTCCCGAATAGCCGAGGAGAGTATCCGCAAAGTCGCCGATAGCAGCGACATCGTGGAGATCATCGGCGGGTACTTCCCACTCAAGCGCGCCGGTACGAGCTATCGTGCCATCTGCCCGTTTCACAAGGAGAAGAGTCCCTCTTTCCATGTGAATCCCTCGCGCCAATCATTCCACTGCTTCGGGTGCGGTGCGGGCGGGGGTGTCTTCCGGTTCGTGATGGATTACGAGCACCTCGATTTTCCCTCCGCAGTCCGCAAGCTGGCCCAACGCGCGGGCATCCTGCTGATCGAGGACAACGACCCGAAGGAGAAGGATCGCCGCGACCAACGGAGCCGGCTTCTGGAACTCCATCGCGAGGCCTCGGCATGGTTCCATCTGAACCTGCTGCGTTCCCGGGACGCCGAACACGCACGCTCCTACCTCAAGCACCGCGGACTGACCAAGGAAGTGGCCGTGAGTTGGCAGATCGGCTATGCCCCGGGAGGTTGGGAGACGCTGCGCAATTGGGCCATGGCCAAGGGATTTACCCGGGATGAGCTCCTTGCGGGAGGACTCCTCACCGCCAAGGAGGGGGATTCCCAGGGAGGATATGACAGGTTTCGTGACCGGTTGATGTTCCCGATCCGCAACGATTACGGCGATGTCGTGGCGTTCAGCGGACGGATTCTGACCGACTCGCAGAAGGAGGCCAAATACGTGAATTCGCCCGAGACTCCCATCTTCTCGAAGGGACGGGTCCTCTTCGGAGTCGACAAGAGCAAGAGAGCCCTCATCGACGCCGGTGAGGCCGTGGTGCTGGAGGGACAGATCGACCTTATTTCCGCCTACGAGCATGGAGTCACCAATGTGGTGGCTCCTCAGGGAACCGCCTTTACCGCCGATCAGGCGCGGCTGCTGCGACGCTTTGTCGAGAAGGTCGCCCTTTGCTTCGACTCCGATACTGCGGGGCAGAATGCCGTCGAGAAATCCCTCCCCTCACTCCTCGCGGCAGGAATCGAGGTCCGCGTCGTCAGCCTTCCGGCGGGAGAGGATCCCGATTCCCTCATCCGAGGGAAAGGAGTGGAAGCCTTCCGTGAGAGGCTTGCCGGATCCCGCGACTTCTTCGACCACACGATCGCACGCGCCGTCGCTGAGGCCGAGGCCAGAGGCATCCCTTTCGGACCGAGGGAAAAGGCGGTCGTCGCAAGACGCCTCGGCGGCTTTCTGAACCTTCTTCCGGAAGCCGCCCTCAGGGAGACCACGACCGCCCATGTCGCGGCGCGTCTTGGACTTTCGGTCGAGGCGCTCTCCGAGGCGGCCTCCAAGAATCCTGTGACGCTACCGGAACAGGAAACCGAATCTGTCGGCGCACGCCCCCTTCCCTCGAAGGTTTCGGCCTCCACGGAACTGATCTGCCGACTTGCCTTGACGTCGGCGGAGGTCAGGGAGTGGCTCGAAAAGATGACAGATCCGAGCCCTTGGGAACTCGATCCGGAACTCCACCTCCTGAAGGAACTCCTTCCCCCTCTCCAGCAACTCCGTGAGGAACCCTCTCCCTCGGTGATCCTGGCCCTGATACCGCCCGCCCTTGAGTCCCTGGTAAGCGCTTGGGAACTCGAAAAGATGCCCGCTTCCCCTCTGTCAGCAGTTCAGGACGCCTTTCGCAACCTACGTCTGCTCGATCTGAAGAAAAAACAGCAGTCCGCGGCGATTCGCCTCAGGGAACCTGACATCACCACCGAGAAAATGCTGGCCGTCCAGAAAGAGATCCTTGACCTGCAGACCAGGATCAACGATCTTTCCGCGCCCGCGACTTTGGCTTTACCCGCGATCCGTTGAAAAAAACATCCAAACCTTCCCCGTCCCGGAAACCCTCCGGAAAACCCGTCAAAGCAGCCCCGGCAGCCAAAAAGGCTCCCGCTAAGAAGCCACCTATCAAGGCTGTTAAACCTGTCGCCAAACCGGCCCAAAAGCCCGCTCCGGCAAAGAAAGCCGTCCCTGCCAAGAAGGCCCCTGAAAAACCGGTTTCAAAAGCCCCAGCCAAGGCTCCAGCTAAAGCCCCTGCAAAACCGGTTGCGAAAGCCCCAGCCAAGGCTCCCGCCAAAACCCCGGCCAAGACCCCTGAAAAAACTCCGGTCAAAGCCGCTGCCCCTGCCAAAAAGCCTACCCCTGCCAAGCAGCCTGAGACAGAGAAGAACTCCGGATCCAAGGAAAAAACAGGCCTTTCCCTCTCCATTTCAGGCCAGGCCCCGGCCAATGCCGCCGAAGCCCAGAAACTCCTCAAGGAAAAAGTCCGCGAACTGCTGAAGCTCGCCAAGGAGCAGGGCTACATCACCTTTGAGGATCTCGATGAGCATCTTCCCGAGGGGATGAACGATCCCGAAACCATCGACTCCATCCTCACCCAGCTCCGTGCCGTCGAGGTCGACATCATCGACGCCTCCGAGGTGGACCGCGTCAAGGAGGTGAAGAAGGAGGAGGATGAGGACAAGGACAAGGAGAAGGATGACAAAGAAGAGAAGGCCGACGGCCGCCTCGATATCCTTGACGACCCCGTCCGCATGTACCTCAAGCAGATGGGACAGGTTCCCCTCCTCACCCGCGAGCAGGAGGTCGAGATCTCCAAGCGCATCGAGGAAGCCGAGACCCGCATGCAGGATGTCCTCTATCGCTTCGGCTTCATCGCCCACGCCCATGTCGACATGGCCCAGCGCCTGCTCGATTCCCGCGAACGCTTTGACCGTGTCATCCAGGACAAGAAGATCGAGAGCCGCGAGCGGTACCTGAAGCTTCTCCCCCGCCTCAGCCAGCAGCTCCAGCGCCTGGCCGACACCGTCTCAGACCATTACGTCAAGAAGATCGCCCCTGCGAAGAAGGCCCCCGCGCCCAAGGATCAGGCCCATTTCGAGAAGCAGATCGACGAAGTGGTGAAGGTCTATCCCAAGTTCTACTTCAAGTCGAAGATCGTGGAGGATTTCGTCACCAACGCCGACGACCACCTCAAGACACTCCACTCCCTCCGTAGCGAGCATCAGAAACACGCCGCGAAGAAGGGCGGCGACGCCCAGCACCTGCGCCACGTCAAGAACCTCGCCGCCCAGATCGACGAGGCCCACCGCAGGAACTGGATGACCATCGACCAGTTCCACGACAGTCACCGCAACCTCAAGAAGCACTTCCGTGAGGCTCTCCGTGCCAAGACCGAGATGGTCGAGGCCAACCTGCGTCTCGTCATCTCCATCGCCAAGAAGTACACCAACCGCGGCCTCTCCTTCCTCGACCTGATCCAGGAAGGCAACATGGGCCTCATGAAGGCGGTAGAGAAGTTCGAGTACCGTCGCGGCTACAAGTTCTCCACCTACGCCACCTGGTGGATCCGTCAGGCCATCACCCGCTCCATCGCCGACCAGGCCCGCACCATCCGTATCCCGGTGCACATGATCGAGACGATCAACAAGCTCATCCGAGTGCAGAAGCAGCTTGTCCAGGAATACGGACGCGAGCCTTCCGCCGAGGAAATCGCCGACGAGATCCAGCTCCCCGTCGGCCGCGTGCAGGCGGTTCTCAAGATGGCCCAGCAGCCGATCTCCCTGCAGGCACCCGTGGGGGACAGCGACGACACCAGCTTCGGTGATTTCATCGAGGACAAGTCGGCCGAGAACCCCGCCGACATGGCGGCTATCGTACTTCTCAAGGACAAGATCAAGGACGTGCTGGAGTCACTGACAGAGCGTGAACGCCAGGTGCTCGAACAGCGTTTCGGTCTTGTCGACGGCTACTCCCGAACCCTGGAAGAGGTCGGAAAGCAGTTTAAGGTCACCCGCGAGCGCATCCGTCAGATCGAGGCCAAGGCCCTTCGCAAGATGCGCCACCCCACCCGCCTCCGTCAGCTCGAGGGCTTCCTTGAGCCCAAGGACATGTAGTCTTTAGAAACTCAAAAAGAGGGGGGCTTTCCAGTCCCCCTCTTTTTTTTGCTTACTCTATTTTGAGTGGGCGACTCGTAGAGGAATCCTGTGAAGTAACCCTAAAGCCCTTTGACCCAAGAGGGATACGAGTGAAGAGGTGAATAATCAGGAACTCAGGAAATCAGGAAGAGAGGAAAGTGGAAATTCACGAACCGCCAAGGAAATCTGGGCGGAGGAGTCATGGGCTCGGTCTGGACGGAGCTGGAAAATCATACGACTCTACCGCTCAAACTACGCCTTGCCACCCGGCACTCGGCGGTCTCCGGTGGTACAAATCCTACCTCCCTCTGTTTCTTTTCCTGATTTCCTGATTTCCTGATTATTTTTGCAACCTGAAGGGAGATCCGGTGTTATCACATCAGGCAATCCATGAAGAGAAACGACCAAACCGAGCACGACACCACGGAGAATGACCCCGTCTGGGATCTTCTTTCCAAGGATGCATCGGGACACCCCGTGACAGCTTCGCCATGGTTTGCCGCGAGGACTGCCGCACTCGCTGAGCCCCGGAAGCATCCCCTCACCTCGATGCTTCGCTGGCTCATCCCGGTTCCCGTGGCCGCTTTTGCCGCTTTTGCCGCCCTCATGATATTCAACCATAGCGGCATCGGAAGGATCGGTACCTACGTCTCCACGGAAGCTGAGTTCGAGCAGCACATGGAACTCCTCTTCGCCTCCGGAGAGTAGAATTCCGGGCAGGGCTGGATCCAGTTGATCTGCCCTCTGGCCTGTGATTTGACGCCACTTCCTCCCGGAAGCTGTGGCGCCCAGCTGGGGCTACGACTGGGGCGTAGTCTTCCGCGCCGCTACCCAGCGGCTTGGTTCTGCCCTCCGAGCTCTGCCCCCTGACTTCTGGATCCCAGCGAATCTCAATCTTCCACAGTCACCGGGGTATTCAGGGAGACCTTACTGTAGATGATTTCCGCCATGTCACGAGGCAGGCGGATACAGCCGTGTGATGCGGGATAACCGGGAAGGATCCCTGCATGCATCCCCACCCCCTTCTGGGTTAGGCGCATAAAGAACTTCATCGGGGCACCCCGGAAACGCGTTCCACTAGGCGCGGAGTCGATCTTGCTACTCACACCGGATCGGACAATCCGACCTCCCCCATCCACGAAATCCCCGTAGAGACTGGAATGATGGTCGGGGTCTTTTTCCAGCACCGAGAATGTTCCCTTGGGGGTCCAGCCATTGCGACGACCTGATGAGATGGGGGAATCGACGGCTATCCTGCCCCCTACCAGGAGGTAGGCGCGCTGCTTGGATAGCGAGATCACGATCGAGAGCGGCTCACTCGAGGCCTTTTCCAGAACCGATGGGTAAACCTTCCCCTTCTCCTGCTGCTTGATCAACTCCGAAGCAGGACGCATCGCCTCCTTCGGTTTTTGCTGGGAGGGAGAGGCTCCATGGAGAGGCTGCAAGTTTGCTGACAGAAGAGTCACGACTGCGAGGAGTGGCAGATGAAGCTTCATGAAGAGATATTGCAAAATTAGCACCCTGATCGTCCGGATTCCAAGGGAATCGCTAATTCAATCACATGGAGTGCGTTATCTAGCCTCACCCTTTTTCATTTTTCATTATGCCTTTTTCCTTTCCCCCTTACCCCCCGTTTTGGCTTTCAGCGGGAGGTATTCCTGCATTTGCTAGTCAGCTTGATCGAGCACCTCTACATCCACATCCCGTTCTGCCCGAACATTTGTCCCTATTGCGCCTTTTACAAGGAATCGGCGGGACGTGAGCGCGTGGAGACTTTCCTTGATGCACTTCTGAAGGAGACCGGGAACTGGGCGAAAAGCTTACGACCACGGACGATCTTCTTCGGCGGAGGAACTCCAAGCGCCCTCTCCATCCCTCAGTTCGAGAAACTCCTGGGCGGTCTCCGATCCCATCTGGATCTCTCGGCATTGGAGGAATGGACCATCGAGATGAATCCCGCCACCGTGGCCGCGGACAAGGCCGCGCTGCTCCGTGATGCGGGTATCAACCGCATCAGCATGGGGGTCCAGTCTTGGGACGACCAGGTTCTCAAGTCACTCGGCCGCACCCATGATGCGGACAGAGCCGAGGAGTCGTTCGGGATCCTGCGGCAGGCCGGCTTCGACAACGTCTCCATCGATCTCATCTTCGGCGTCCCAGGCCAATCGCTCGAGTCATGGCGCTCCTCCTTGGAACGATCACTTCGACTGGCGCCGGAACATCTCTCCGCGTACGGCCTCACCTACGAGGAGGATACCGAGTTCTTCAGGAAACTCGGCCGCGGCGAGATGGCTCCCGACGAGGGACTGGAGGCTGATCAGTTTGAACTCACCGCGGAAAAGCTTGGTAACGCGGGCTACCTCCAGTACGAGGTCTCCAACTACTCCCTCCCTGGTCGCCAGTCGCAGCACAATTCCGCATACTGGTCTGGAAAGGATTATCTGGGACTTGGCCCCAGCGCCTTCTCGACGGTCGGCACCCGCCGTTGGCGCAACATCCGCGAGACAGGGATCTACAGCGACACGACGCTGAATGGAAAAACCGCCGTCGATTTCGAAGAGGTGGTCACCCCCGGACTCAAAGCTTCCGAGCGTGCCGCCTTCGGAATGAGAACTTTGGAGGGACTTCCTCTCGCCGATGCCTCCCTCTGGGAAGCTGAGCTTCGTCGCTTCGAGAAGGAGGGACTTGTCCACCGAAGCGCGGGTCGATGGCTCCTTACCCCCCGCGGCAGGCTTCTTGCCGACACGGTTGCGGAAATTTTTGTATAGAGACTGTCTGAAAACTGGGGAATGACGCGCGAGAGCAAGGGGGGGCTGGACGGTCAGGCACCTGCGAGGGAGAATCCCCGCAGTGGGCTTTGACCGAACAGGGAACGCAGCCAGAGAGCTTCCCTTGCTCGCGCCCGAAGGGTTGGGTGGCTTTTCCCTTTGGCCATTGTCGGATCGGACGGGATAAGACCGCACGGGTATTGCCGCCCTCCTCCCTCCTTGGCCAAGGGAAGCGCTGATTAAATCCCATGAAGGCCGCTGAAGAGCATTTGCTGATTTTTGAAGGCGCGAGTGCTGGGCGATACCCGCAG
>JBAPTI010000118.1:0-40331 GCA_049282095.1 Chthoniobacterales bacterium | reverse complement strand
TTGAGGAGGTGTTCCTGGAGCTCCTGGGGTCCGCAGACATCGAGGATCTCGTGAGGAACGACCGGGCCCTCGGTGAGTTGCTGGCCCTTCTTCACGAAGTCGCCCTTGAAGGCGATGATGTGCTTGGAGAGAGGGATGAGGTGCTCCTCCTCGGAACCGGTCTGCGGGTCGCGGACGATGAGCTTGCGCTTGCCTCGCACGGTGCCGCCGATATCGACGACGCCGTCGATGCGGGCGATTTCGCAGGCATCCTTCGGACGACGCGCTTCGAAGAGCTCGGCCACACGCGGCAGACCGCCGGTGATGTCCTTGGTCTTGGCGATCTTGCGCGGGGTCTTGGCCATACGTTGACCGGCCTGGACCTTCTCCCCTTCCTTGACCTCAAGGTGGGCGCCGGCAGGGATGGAGTAGCTGGCAAGGATCTCCTTCTTGTCATCGACGATGACGATCTGGGGATGCAGGTCCTCCTTGTGCTCGATGACGACGGTGCCCATGACGCCGGTCTCGTCGTCAACCTCCTTGCGGATGGTGACGCCGCTGATCATGTCGCGGAATTCGACCTTACCAGTCTTCTCCGTGATGATCGGCACGTTGTAAGGATCCCACTGGACGAAGGTCTCCCCCTTCTTGACGGTGGCGCCGTCGGCGACCGAGATGACGGAGCCGATGACGACGGGGTAACTCTCGAGCTCGCGGCCGTCCTTGGCATGGATGCCGACGGTGCCGTTCTTGGAGAGCACGATGTAGGTGCCATCCAGGGCCTGCACGGCGCGGAGGTCGTTGAAGCGGACGGAACCCTCGTTCTTGGCCTTGATGATGGGCTGCTTGAAGGTCTGGCTGGCGGTGCCTCCGACGTGGAAGGTACGCATCGTGAGCTGCGTGCCGGGCTCGCCGATCGACTGGGCGGCGATGATGCCGACCGCCTCGCCGAGGCCGATCATGAGACCGGTCGAGAGGTTGCGGCCGTAGCACTTGGCGCAGACGCCGCGCTTGTTCTCACAGGTGAGCACGGAGCGGATCTTGAGCTGCTCGTGGCCGACCTTATCGAGGGCGGCGGCGGTCTCCTCGTCGATGAGGTTGTTGGCCTTGATGATCGGCGTTTTGGTGACGGGATCCTTGACGGTCTCGCAGCTGACACGGCCGATGATGCGGGTCGCCAGGCTGACGACTTCCTCGTCTCCCTCGTAGATCGGGCGGACGACGATGCCGTTGACGGTGCCGCAATCCTCGGAGGTGATGATCACGTCCTGGGCGGCGTCGACGAGCTTGCGGGTCAGGTAGCCGGAGTCGGCCGTCTTGAGCGCGGTGTCGGCGAGTCCCTTGCGGGCGCCGTGGGTCGAGATGAAGTACTCGAGCACGGAGAGACCCTCGCGGAAGTTCGAGAGAATGGGGCGCTCGATGATCTCGCCGGAGGGCTTGGCCATGAGGCCGCGCATGCCGGCCAACTGCTTTACCTGGGTGCGGTTTCCTCGGGCGCCGGAGTCGACCATCATGAAGACGGGGTTGGCCTCGCGGCGGCCGTCATTGTGCTCGAGCGTGCGGAAGAGGGCGTTGGCGATCTCTTCGCCGGTGTGGGTCCAGATATCCTGTACCTTGTTCTTGCGCTCGCCGTCGGTGATGATTCCGCGGCGGTACTGCTTCTCGACCTCGGAGATCTGCTTCTGGGCGCTCTCGATGAGCACGGCCTTCTCCTTGGGGATGATCATGTCGTTGATGCCGATGGAGGCGCCGGCGCGGGTGGCCTCGCGGAATCCGAGCTCCTTGAGCTTGTCAAGGGTCTCGACGGTGCGGGCCTGGCCGACGGCCTTGTAGCAGCGCCAGATGATGTCCGAGAGCTGCTTCTTGCCAGCGACCTTGTTGTAGAAGCCGAGCTCCGTGGGCCAGATCTGGTTGAAGAGAACGCGGCCGACGGTGGTCTCGATGACCGGGAGTTCGGCGTTGCCGTAGACGGTCTGCGTGCCGCGGTCGGGATTCTTGAGGCGGATGCGGGTGTGGATCTTCACGCTTCCCTCGGAGAGTGCGAGCTCGACTTCGCTCGTTTCGGCGAAGAGGGGCATGCGGGCTTCCTTGGGCTTTCCATCCTTGCCATTGATCACGCGGGGATTCTGCGTGAGGTAGTAGCAACCGAGCGGAATGTCCTGCGAAGGGTTCGTGATCGGCTTACCACTGGAAGGCGAGAAGATGTTGTTCGGGGCCAGCATCAGGGTGCGGGCCTCGAGCTGCGCCTCGACGGAGAGAGGGACGTGGACGGCCATCTGGTCTCCGTCGAAGTCGGCGTTGTAAGCCGTGCAGACGAGCGGGTGGACGCGGATCGCCTCGCCTTCGATGAGGATCGGCTCGAAAGCCTGGATCGAAAGACGGTGGAGGGTAGGGGCGCGATTCAGGAGAACGGCGTGGCCCTTGGTGACCTCTTCCAGGATGTCCCAGACCTCGGGGGTCTGACGCTCGATGAGCTTCTTGGCGCTGCGCACGGTGTGCACATAGCCGAGTTCCTTGAGGCGGCGGATGATGAAGGGCTCGAAGAGAACGAGCGCCATCTTCTTGGGAAGACCGCACTGGTTGAGCTTGAGCTCGGGCCCGATGACGATGACCGAACGGCCGGAGTAATCGACGCGCTTGCCGAGCAGGTTCTGACGGAAGCGTCCACCCTTGCCCTTGAGCATGTCGCTGAGCGACTTGAGGGGGCGATTGGCGGCGCCGGTGACGGCACGGCCGTGGCGACCGTTGTCGTAGAGGGCGTCGACGGCCTCCTGGAGCATGCGCTTCTCGTTGCGAATGATGACCTCGGGGGTCTTGAGCTGGAGAAGCGTGCGGAGACGGTTGTTGCGGTTGATGACGCGGCGATAGAGATCGTTGAGATCGGAGGTCGCGAATCGGCCGCCCTCGAGTGGCACGAGGGGACGAAGGTCGGGAGGGATGACCGGAAGCACGTTCAGGATCATCCACTCGGGACGGGTCTTGGAGCTGATGAATCCCTGGACGAGCTTGAGACGCTTCGCAAGCTTCTTGCGGATCTGCTTGCTCTTGGTCTGGGTCATCTGCTTCTCGATCACCTGCTGTTCCTCGAGGAGGTCGAGGTTCTCGAGCAGCTTCTGGATCGCCTCGGCTCCCATGCCGGCGGTGAAGTCCTCGCCGTACTGGTCCTCAGCCTCGCGGAACTCGGTCTCGGTCAGGAGCTGACCCTTCTCGAAGGGGGTCTTGCCCGGATCGATCACGATGTAATCCTCGTAATAGATGACGCGCTCGAGCTGGCGACCGGTAAGATCGAGCATCAGACCGATGCGCGAGGGCATGCACTTGTAGAACCAGATGTGCGAGACCGGCACGGCCAGGTCGATGTGACCCATGCGCTCGCGGCGGACGCGGCTCAGACAGACTTCGACGCCGCAACGGTCGCAGACGACGTTCTTGTGCTTGATGCGCTTGTACTTTCCGCAGGAGCACTCCCAGTCGCGGGTCGGACCGAAGATGCGCTCGCAGAAGAGACCGCCCTTCTCGGGCTTGAAGGTCCGGTAGTTGATGGTTTCAGGATTCTTGACCTCCCCCTTGCTCCAACTGCGGATGGTCTCGGGGTTGGCGACGGTGATCCCGACCTCGTCGAAGGAAACTTTCGCGGGATCGGCAAGAATGTCGGGTGCTGCTGCAAGTGCTGTGTCGGTCATGGCTCGTGGAATGCTGCTTGGGTTGCGGGATGCGCTTGGCGGTGAGTTGGGTGCCTCGTGTTACCTTCCCTTAGTGGGAGGCTGCGGTGTCAATGAAGGAACGGGGTTCGTCCTTGCCGCCGACGCGGACGTCGAGGCCGAGACCCTGCATTTCCTTGATGAGCACGTTGAAGGACTCGGGGATGCCGGCCTCCAGGGAGTTGTCCCCCTTGACGATGCTCTCGTAGATGCGTGTGCGGCCCTGCACGTCGTCGGACTTGACGGTGAGCAGTTCCTGCAGCGTGTAAGCGGCGCCGTAGGCCTCGAGTGCCCAGACTTCCATCTCTCCGAAGCGCTGGCCTCCGTACTGCGCCTTGCCTCCGAGCGGTTGCTGGGTGACGAGGGAGTAGGGACCGACGGCGCGGGCGTGGATCTTGTCGGCCACGAGGTGTCCGAGCTTGAGCATGTAGATGATGCCGACAACGACCTCCTGGTCGAACGCCTCGCCGGTACGGCCGTCGAAGAGTTGCGACTTGCCGTTCTCCTGGATCCATTCAAACCCTTCTTTCTTGCCGGCCTCCACGAGATACTCGCGGATACGGGTCTCGGGAATGCCGTCGAAGACTGGTGTGGCAACCTTGAAGCCGAGGGCCTTGGCGGCGATACCCAGATGGGTCTCGAGAACCTGGCCGACGTTCATTCGGCTCGGCACGCCGAGCGGGTTGAGCACGATGTCGACGGGCGTACCGTCGGAGAGGAAGGGCATGTCCTCCTCCGGGACGATCTTGGCGACGACGCCCTTGTTACCGTGGCGTCCGGCCATCTTGTCACCGACGGAGAGCTTGCGCTTGCTGGCGATGAAGACCTTGACCTGCTTGATGATGCCGGGATCGACGTCATCGCCGCTCTCGACGCGGCCGAGGTTCTCCTCCTTCTCGTTCTCGAGATCGGCGAAGCGGTGCTCGAACTGGCCGATGATCTCGCGGATCTTGTTGCGGATCGGGCTCGGGTCGATCTCGACCACGTTGTAGACGCCGGCCAGCTTGCGCAGGAGCATCTTGGTGATCTTGCGGTTGGCGGGGATGATGATCTCGCCGGACTCGCCGTTGACGACATCGAGCGGGATCTTCTCGCCGAGCAGGACGTTGGCAAGGCCTTCGGTGAGTTGCTCGAAGAGCTCGTCCTTACGCTTCTTGTGATCGTCCTGGATCATCTTCTGCTGACGCTTCGACTCGGCGGGCGTCATCTTGATCTTGGTGGCCTTCTCCTTGGAGGAGACGCGCACGTCCATGACGATGCCGTAGGTGCCGGAGGGGACGAGCAGGGAGGTGTCCTTCACATCGGCCGCCTTCTCTCCGAAGATGGCGCGCAGGAGGCGCTCCTCGGGGGCAAGCTCGGTCTCGCTCTTAGGGGTGATCTTTCCGACGAGGATGTCGCCGGGCTTCACCTCGGCGCCGATGCGGATGACGCCGTCGGGTCCGAGATTCTGCAGGGCCTCCTCGCTGACATTCGGGATGTCGCGGGTGATTTCCTCAGGGCCGAGCTTGGTATCGCGGGCTCCGCACTCGAACTCGTCGATGTGGATGGAGGTGTAGATGTCCTCCTTGACGACGCGCTCGGAGATGAGGATGGCGTCCTCGAAGTTGTAGCCGTTCCAGGGCATGAAGGCGACGAGCACGTTGCGGCCGAGCGCGAGCTCGCCGTTCTCGGTGTTCGGGCCATCCGCCAGTACGTCACCCTTCTTGACCGTCTGCCCCTTCCTGACGATGGGCTTCTGGTTGATGCAGGTGCTGCTGTTGGAACGCATGAACTTGCGCAGTTCGTAGACGTAGACCCCGCTCTCGGGATCGCTCTTGATCTTCTTCTTGCCCTCGGGGAGTTCGCCGTCCTTGGTGACGATGATGCGCTGGGCGTCGACGGAGGCGATCTTGCCGTTCGAGTCGGCGACGATCACGGCGCGGGAATCGCGGGCGACGCGGCCCTCCATGCCGGTTCCGATGATCGGGGCATCCGAGATCAGGAGAGGCACACCCTGGCGTTGCATGTTCGAGCCCATGAGCGCGCGGTTGGCGTCGTCATGCTCGAGGAAGGGGATGAGGCCGGCGGCCACGGAGACGAGCTGCTTGGGCGAGACATCCATGTACTGGACCTTCTCGGGCTCGATCTCGACGAAGTCGCCGCGGAAACGCGAGGAGACGGTCTCGCCGAGGAACTTGCCCTTGCTGTCGACCGGGGAGTTCGCCTGCGCGACGTAGAAGTTCTCGTCACGGTCGCCGGTGAGGTACTCGATCTCGTCGGTCACCTTGCCGTTGTTCACCTTTCGGTACGGGGTCTCGATGAAGCCGAAATCATTGACCCGGGCGTAGGTGCTCAGTGAGCTGATCAGACCGATGTTGGGACCTTCCGGGGTCTCGATCGGGCAGATGCGGCCGTAGTGCGAGGGATGAACGTCGCGAACCTCGAATCCGGCACGCTCGCGGGAGAGTCCCCCGGGCCCAAGGGCCGAGAGACGGCGCTTGTGGGTGAGCTCGGAGAGCGGGTTCGTCTGATCCATGAACTGGCTCAGCTGGGAACGGCCGAAGAAATCACGCACGACGGCGCTGAGCGACTTCGGGTTGATGAGTTTCTGCGGGGTGATGTGATCGACGGAAGGATCGTAAAGCGCCATGCGCTCGCGGACGAGGCGCTCGGTGCGGGAGAGGCCGACGCGGCACTGGTTGGCGAGAAGTTCGCCGACGGTCCGGACGCGGCGGCTGCCGAGGTGATCGATGTCGTCGAGCATCCCCTCTCCCTTGCGAAGCTTGAGGAGATAGCGCATCGACTCAACGATGTCCTCCTTGCGGAGGATCCGGTCGTCGATCTTGGGATCGAGGCCGAGCTTCTGCTGGATCTTGTGACGACCGACGCGGCCGAGGTCATATCGCTTGGCGTCGAAGAAAAGACGCTTGAGCATGCCGCGGGCGTTCTGGACGGTCGGGGGATCGCCAGGGCGGAGCTTGCGGTAGATGTCCTTGAGTGCCTCCTCCTCGTTGTGGGCGGGATCGCGCTTGAGGGACTTGACGATGGTGTCGTCCTCCTTGGTGTCGATCACCTTGACTGTGGTGTGGCCGGCGCGGATGAGGTCGCGGATGACGGCGGGGGTCAGCGGCTCGTAGGCGCGGGCAATGATGGCGTCACCCTCGCGGACGTCGGCGAGCAGGACCTTGGTGCTGATCTCCTCCTCGTCCAGCTTGTCGCTGAGCTTGAGGGTCTCGATCTTGTAGAAGAGGGAGGCGATCTCCTCGTCGGTCGGGAATCCGAGGGCGCGGAGGAAGGTGGTCGCAAGGAACTTGCGGCGGCGCTTGCGTCGGTCGAGGTAGACGTAGAGGAGGTCGTTCGTGTCGAACTGCACCTCGGTCCAGGAGCCGCGGTCGGGGATGATGCGGAAGCCGTGAAGCAGCTTGCCGTTGAGATGGATGTCGGACTCGAAGCAGATGCCGGGTGAGCGGTGAAGCTGGCTGACAACGACGCGCTCGGCGCCGTTGACGATGAAGGTGCCCGCATTGGTCATGAGCGGGATCTCGCCCATGTAAACCTTCTCCTCCTTGGTGGACTTCTCGTCCTTGTAACGGAAGGTCACATAGAGGGGGGCACTGTAGGTCTGGCCGTCAATCTGGCACTCGACGGGCCCGATCTTAGGCTCCTCAAGCTGGTAGCTGACGAAATCGAGGGAAGACTTCTCCTCGAATCCGAAGATCGGGAAGAACTCGCGGAAGACGGCCTGAAGGCCGACATTCTTCCGCTTGGATGGCTCGACACCCGTCTGGAAAAATTCCTCGTACGACTTGATCTGCAGTTCGATCAGGTTGGGCGGCTGGATGGCCTCGTGCAGTTTTCCGAAGGAGATACGGTCAGACATGGATCAGGGTCGGGTTGGTCGCGCGGTTGGTTCGCGTGGTGTTCGCAGGTGGTGCCGTTGCGGCGGCCTCTTACTTCAGGGAAGGATTCCCTGAAGTAGGAGAAGGGGTTGTTGACTCCGGGGGGAGACAGGAAAATCGGAAGGCAAAAGAGCCGCCTGCTGCAGAATTCTTCAAGGAATTCGCACGGGCGGCGGAAGTGTTTACTGGTCTAGATAGCGGGATGCCGTGGTACAGGGCTCGGGACGGGTAGAACTTTCTCTTTTACGCGTTACCGGCCACCGTGTCAACAGGGATCTCTCCCGATGAGCACGATGACCGGATATGATTCGCGTGAGAACGCTTAGTCCAGGAAGGACTACTTGATCTCGACCTTGGCGCCGGCTGCCTCGATCTTCTTCTTGATCTCCTCGGCCTCTTCCTTGGTGGCGCCTTCCTTGATCGCCTTGGGAGCGCTCTCGACCAGGGCCTTGGCCTCGGCGAGTCCGAGTCCGGGGACTGCGGCACGCACTTCCTTGATGACACCGATCTTGTTGGATCCGGCTTCCTTGAGAATGACGTCGAAGGCGGTCTTCTCCTCGGCGGCGGCTGCGGGGGCTCCGGCTGCGCCACCGGCGGCGGCAACGGCGACGGGTGCTGCGGCGCTCACGCCCCACTTCTCTTCGAGGGCCTTCACGAGGTCGGCGATCTGAAGGACGGTGAGGTTGCTGAGCTGATCTACGATTGCGGTGTTGTCTGACATGGTGTTTGTTTGGAGTTTGATGACGTCGTGCCCCGAAGCCTCAGGGCGTTTGAGACCGGCAGCCGCCGGTCCGACTGGTCATCGTGTTGTTGTTCCTTCACCCGTCGTGGCTTCGTACGCCGGGAGAAATTTTTTTGTTTGTTGAGGGTTTGTTGAGAATGAGGAGGCGCCGGGTTTATTCGGCAGCCGGGGCTTCTGCAGCAGGAGCTTCGGCGGCCGGGGCCTCTGCCACGGAGGCCTCTTGAACCGGAGCTTCCACCTTCGGAGCCTCGGCAACAGGCGCGGCCGGTGCCTTTTCGGCAATGGCGGCGAGCACACGGGCGAGGCTTGCTGCAGGTTCGTTGAGCGTGCGGACCAACTTGGTCGCCGGAGTGAGGAGCAGGGCGAGGAGCTGGGCCTGGAGGACTTCCTTGGAGGGAAGGTCGGCCAGGGCGATGACCTGCGCGGTCTCGAGGATCGAATTGTCCAGGATGCCGGCGCGGATCTTTGGCTTCTCAAACTCGGCTGCGAAGGTCTTGAGGATCTTTGCAGCTCCGCAGATGTCCTTCTCACCGGTCACGAAGGCGGTCTGGCCGCTCAGGTGGGCGTCGAGCTCGGGGAGCCCGGCATCCTTGATGGAACGGCGCAGGAAGGTGTTCTTGATGACGGTCATCGAGGCTCCGGATCCGCCGAGGCGGGTGCGGAGTTCGGCGAAGTGCTCGACGTTCATCCCGCCGTAATCGACGACGATCAGGAACGGGGAATTATTGAGGCGCAGCTTGACGTCCTCAACGATCGTGGGTTTCTCGGGGCGCATGGTGGTGGTCCTTGGTTGCCTTGGTTGAGGTTAGTTCTTCAGGAAGGGAGCGGCGTCCACCTGGATGCCGGGAAGCATCGTGGCGGCGAGGGTAACCGACTCGACGAATGCGCCCTTGGCCGTTGCCGGACGGGACTTCACGACCGCGTCGATGACGGCGCGTCCGTTGTCGAGGAGCTGTGCCTCGGTGAAGGAGAATTTACCGACGGGAACGGCGATGTTTCCGTTCTTGTCGAGCTTGAACTCCACGCGGCCCGCCTTGACTTCCTGGACGGCCTTTGCGGTGTCGTCGCTGACGGTACCGGTTTTGGGGTTGGGCATGAGTCCGCGGGGTCCGAGGACCTTGCCGAGCTTGCGGACCTCGGTCATTGCGGCCGGGGTGGCGATGGCGACGTCGAAGTCGGCGAATCCACCCTGAACCTTCTTGAGGAGATCCTCGAAGCCGACATACTCGGCACCTGCTTCCTGCGCGGCGGCTGCTGCTGCTCCGGAGGCGAAGACAAGGACGCGGACATTCTTGCCGCTTCCATGGGGAAGGGGGCAGGTGCCGCGGACCATCTGGTCGCTCTGCTTCGGATCAACCCCGAGCCTCAACGAGACGGTTACCGTCTGGTCGAACTTGGTGGCTGGCATCTTCTTGAGGATGCCTAGGGCGTCACTCAGGGGGTACTTGCGGCCCTGCTCGACGAGAGCGTGGGCAGCGCGGTAGCGTTTGCTGCGTTTGTTTTGCATGTGGGTTGCAGTTCAAGCGGTCCTGAGACCTCCTGCGGTTGGTTGTTAAAAATTTAAGCCTCGCCTTTACGCTTCGATCTCGATGCCCATCTGGCGGGCGGTGCCGCAAAGGGTGCGGAAGGCAGCCTCCTCGGAACGGGCGTTCATGTCCTTCATCTTGATCTTGACGAGATCCATGACCTGCTTCTTGGAGAGCTTGGCCACCTTAACCTTGTTCGGTTCCTTGGATCCGGAGGCGATGCCGGCGGCCTTCTTCAGGAGTACTCCGGCGGGAGGCTGCTTGGTGATGAAGGTAAAGCTCTTGTCCTTGTAGACAGTGATGACGACGGGAAGAATGTCACCGGCCTGCTTCTGCGTGGCGGCATTGAACTCCTTGCAGAAGGCCATGATGTTGACACCCTGCTGACCGAGAGCGGGACCGACCGGAGGTGCGGGATTGGCCTGTCCGGCGGGGATCTGGAGCTTGATCTGTCCTGTGATTTCTTTGGCCATGGTTCGTAGTTTGGAAAGTGATGAAGGAGTCTGCGGAAGGGTTTTTCTACGCCGGTTTCCGGCGAAAAAGGGTGGCAATAAAAGCTGAATCGTTCCTCAAGGACAAGAGATTTCTTGATTTTTTTCTTGAGAGACTGTCTGAGCCCGGGGACGCGGACGCCCGGAAGAAAGATCCGGTTGATCCAAAAACCCTTCAGGATAGAAAGGAGCGATGCGACTCCGGCAGCAGACACCCAATCATACAGGCTCCCTGCTGGTGGCGTTGCCGACCCTTCTCGATTCCAATTTCCGCCGGACGATCCTTTTTCTCAGCCACCATGATCCGGAAGAGGGAAGTGTGGCCTTCATCATGAACCGTCCCCGCGAGTTCAGCCTCGGGGATTTTTCTGATCTGGCTGATCCGGCCCCCACTCTCACTCCCGTCTCCGGGGGAGCGGAGCAGATTCCCGTCTACGAGGGAGGCCCGGTCGAACGCAAGAGCCTCATCGTGGCGCGGATCCACTGGCACGAGGAGCGGGCCGTGTTCCGTTCACTGGGCGAGGAGGAACCCCCCTCTCCTTCCGGGCAGGAGGATCATGAGGAACTCCGCGCCTTTACCGGCTATGCGGGATGGTCGGCGGGCCAACTTGAGCGGGAGATCGAGGAACGCTCATGGATCATCCTCCCGCCGACGGTCGACCTCCTACTTCCCGTGGAGACCTCCGAAGAGGGCGTCGCCCGCTGGCGCGCCATCATGAAGAAACTCGGCCCATGGTATCACCTCATGGCGCAGGCGCCGGATGAGTTGGGACTTAATTGAGTTTGAGGGGCTTTTAGACTGAAGGCTGAAGGCTGTTAGGTCAGAGGCTTGGCGTGAATGATCTCGCGCCTCTTGGATCTTGAGCCTTCAGTCTAAACCGCTTCAGCCTTGCCTTAGCTTCCCCTGCCCCTTCAGCCATGCGGCGGTTTCCGCGAGGGTCTCCGCGAGTGTGCGGCGGTGGCTCCAGCCGAAGTGCTCGGCAAACGGTCTGCCGTCGGCGACCCATCGCGAGGGAAGGATCTCGCGGACACGATCCCTTCCCAGACTCGGGGCCGCTGCACGCCAGGCAGGAACCGCGTCGATCACCAAGGAGGCAAGTCGGATCGCAACCTGGGGGACGGAAAGCGTGACGCCGCGGGCATTGATCGCTCCGGCAGCGGTCTCGATCAGTTCCGAATCGGTGATAAGTTGCTCCGAACTGAGATAAAAGGGCCCGTGTTGCCGCCAATCGGGGATCGCATCCTTGGCGACGGCAAGGATCGCCGAGCAGAGGTCGCCGACATCGATCCAGCTGTAATGCTTGGGAGCAAAGCCCGGTTTGATGCGGATCGGACCGGCCGCCATGTTGAAGAGCGGAAGCGTGGCGGCATCACGCGGCCCAAGGACCATCGGCGGGCGAAGGATCAGCAGACGGCGTCCGAGGCGGTTGCGGAGTTCCTTCTCCATCGTGAGCTTGGAGGCCCCGTAGAGTGACACGGGCCGGTCCTCGTGATGAATTCCCCGGGCCTCCGCATCATGCGGCGTCGGGCCGCCGGCCGCCAGCGAGGAGAGAACAATGACACGTGCCGTCCCCGGCAACTGGGAGACGAGACGAAGGGTCCCCTCGACATTCGTCCCAAAGTAATCCTCCTTCCTGCGCCCGAAGAGGAGGCCCGCGGCATGGATTACCAGATCGGGAGCTATGCCCGGCGGAAGCTCCCAAAAGTCACCCGAGACCCGGCAGATCACGAGGCGCCCGTCATTGGCTATCCCCTCACCCGCCAACTGGGAACGGAGTTTCCCGGGATCACGGACGGGGAGGATGATCCGGTTCCAGCTCGGATCAGAGGCGAGGCGTAGCAGAAGGTTGCGGCCGACAAAACCCGTGGAACCGGTCAAAAGGAGCTCCATGGAAAAATGAATCGGAGAGATCGACGGGGCTAGGCAGGCTAGGCCAGCGACTTCTCGAAAATTTCGTAGGTACGGGAACGGCACCCCCACATCAACTCCGCGCCTTCCAGAATCTCGACATTATTCGCCTCGACCCAAGAGACCTCGGAGACCTCGTACTTGGCCTTGGCAATCCGGAAACTCTCAAAAAAGAGCAGGGCGCTGAGTCCCTTGTCGCGGTAGTCCGGCTCCACACCCAGAACCGTCAGTCGGTCTGTTTTGATGCGCTGGAACTTGAGGCGGAGTGCCATCTCCAGAAAACGCAGGATACCCTTGCGTCCTCGCGAGGCATGAAAGACCTCGTTCACATTGGGAAGAGCCAGCGTGAACCCGACCTCGCGACCATCAATGCAGACGAAGAGGATGATGCTGGGATCGGCGATCGCCTTGAGGTCGTCGGCCGTATGAAGCAGATCATCAAGCGCGATCGGGTAGAAACCCCAATTCCGGTCGAGGCACTGATTGTAAAGACGGTGAATTGTCTCCAATTCCTTCCGCAGATTCTTCATGTCGATCGTGCGGATCGAGACGTTGTTCCGCTTCTTGAGCCAGTTAACGATCTTCGTGACCCGCTCGGGAGGTTCCTTGTGCAACGGGATATCGTACGCGTAGAGAGTCCTCACGACCTCAAGTCCCGCAGCCTTGTAGACCTCTGCATAATAGGGGGGATTCCACGGCATCGAGACAAAGGTCGGCCTCTCGTTTCCCTCGGTCAGGACGCCGCAGTCGTCGTTGATGGAGGGATTGTAGGGACCTCGCATCGAGGTGAGCCCCTTCTCCTTGAGGATCGCAGCGGCTGCCTCGACCAGCGCCTTTGCGACCGACGAATCGTTGATGAAATCAAAGAAGCCGAAAAAGCCAACCTTGTCGCCGTTATGGGCGTTGTGGGAGCGGTTGACGATCGCGGCAATGCGACCGACGGGCTTTCCGTCTCGGTACGCGATGAGCGGCGTGATCTCGCCGTGCTTTTTGAGGAAGACCGATTTCGGCCCGATCAGGCCGACAACACTACCGGGAAACGGCGGGGTGAACGCCGGATCCGTTCCGTGAAGCATCTCCGGAACCTGCTCGAACCTCTTCAGCTCCGTTGCGCTGCGGCAGGGCAAAATCGAACACGTTCCGACGGCGGCCTGGTTCTGTGTAGACGGGGTCATCAAAAGTTCCTAGTTCTTTTGCAATTTTGGCAAAGATGTCGAGTACCTTGTCAAGATCCTCCTCCGTGTGGCTCGACATGAAGCTCGTGCGGACGATCGCCTCGCCGTAGCGGACGGCGGGATAGATAGCAGGGGTCGCGAAGACTCCCTCCTCGAAGAGGCGCTGGGAAAAGGTGAAGGCCTTGGCCTCGCTCCCGATGAGGATCGGAACGATGGGGCTCTGGGTTGTGCCGATCTTGAATCCGATCGACTTGAACCCCTCGTGCATCTTGCGGGTGTTGCGCCAGAGCATCTCGATGCGCTCGGGCTCGGACTGCATGATCTCGAGAGCCTTGAGCACGCCGCCTGTCACGGCCGGGGCCAGCGATGCGGTGAAGATGAAGCAGCGGGCCTTATGCTTGACGAATTCGATCATCTCATGCGAGCCGGAGATGAAGCCGCCCATCGATCCAAAGGACTTGGAAAAGGTCCCCATGACGATCTCGACATCGTCATTCACACCATAGTGATGAACGACGCCACGTCCCTGCGGTCCGACAACTCCGAGCGAGTGGGCCTCGTCGACATACATGACGGCCCCGTATTCCTTGGCCGCCTTGACCATTGGGGGAAGGTCGGCCATGTCGCCGGACATGCTGAAAACACCATCCATGATGATCAGGCTCCCGGATTCCTCGGGAACGCGCTTGAGGCGGTTGCGGAGGGCCTCCACCGAATTGTGGCGGTAGGGAACCAACTTGGCGGGGGCCACCTGGCACCCCTCGATAATCGAGGCATGGTTCTCGCGATCACAGAGGATCACATCCTCTGCCTCCGTCAGCGCGGCAAGGGCCCCCTGGTTCGCAAAGAAGCCCGTGGAAAAAAGAAGGGCGCTTTCACGGCCGAGGAATGCGGCCAGCGCCTCTTCCAATTCGTTGTGGATCGAAATCGTGCCATTCAGCAACCGGGATCCCGTGCAACCGGCCCCGAACTTGCGGGTGGCCTCCACGGCCGCCTCGACCACACGGGGATCCTGGGCGAGGCCGAGGTAGTTGTTCGACCCGATCATGATCTTCTCCTCACCGCCGCAGACGACATGGTTCCCGTAGCTCTGTTCGATGCAACGGAAATAGGGATAGAATCCCTGCGCCCGGGCGACGGCGGAGTCACTGTACTCCCGGCACTTCTGGAAGAGATCTCTGGCCATTTGGATTAGAGGTAGAAAATCGCAGGAATCTGAATGCGTGTAAATGCTTTCATGGGGGCAGCTTGCCCGTTGAAAGAGAGAGGGGGTGAAAAAAATCGGGGCGACAGGATTATCCCAGCAGGCTGGGCTCTGCAAGAATGGCTTCGCTCAAGTAAAGCGCTGTCGCGCGGGCAATACATCGCCGAGGGGTCGGCATGGATAGACTGTGCGGTAGCACAGCCCTTTAGGGTGAGCCGAGCGGGCGCGAGCGAATCAATCGAACCGAAGTTCTCATCCTGTCGCAGGAGAGACCTGGGGGCGACAGGATTATCCCGGCAGGCCGGGCTCTGCGAGAATGGCTTCGCTCGATAACAACGCGCCACGGCGCGGGCAGTCGAACTGAAGTTCTCATCCTGTCGCAGGGAAGACATCGGGGCGACAGGATTCGAACCTGCGACTTCTTGGTCCCAAACCAAGCGCTCTACCAAGCTGAGCTACGCCCCGGAAGTGGTTTAACCTACGGGAGAGTGATGAAGTGGGGAAGTGCTAAAATGGAGTAGGCTGAAGCATTTTAGGCTGAAGGCTGAAGGGGCGGACACAGCGGATAGGTAATAGGTGATGGGGAATAGGATCTAGGTGATAGTGAATGGGTGATCAGGCGGAGGAAGACAATCCGTGCGAGATAAAAATTTCCGAGCATCGCCGTTCCGCCTCCGGTACCTATGTCCTGACCTACGCCGCACGCCCCTTCAGCCTTCAGCCTCAAATCCCCCTCTCAGAGAGGCTCTGCCACGACCGCCGTTCCGTAACAGAGCACTTCTGTGGCGGCCATGTTGGCACCCAAGTCGGAGGCGTCGTACCGGACCCCGATGATTGCATTGGCTCCAAGTTCCGCGGCGTGTGCCACCATCAGATCATAGGCATGCTGACGCCCCTGCTCACACATCTCCGTGTAGGCTCCGATCCGCCCGCCGATGATGCTCTTGAGCCCCCCAAGGATCCCCTGCGCGATGGTGGGCGAGCGAACGATAATGCCGCGCACCATCCCCTTGTGGGCGCTGATGCGGTAACCGGGTATGTCAAAGGTGGTGGAGACAAGCATGGGAATTTAGGGGATAGGGTCTCGGATCTAGGTTCTAGGAGGATAGGGGATAGGGGATAGGGAATCAGGGGAGACAATACGTTCTAAAGACGACTCACCATGACATTCCTATTCCCAATCACCTATTCCCCATGACCGATCAGGATTCGGCCCTTTGCTGGGCATCCTGCTTCAGCCACTGCCAGAGATTCTCAAGTCCGGCGGCGACATGCTGCTTGGTGGCGGTGAGTTCCTCCTCACTGAAGGTGCCCGAGGCCGGTTTTTCGGAAGCGTAGAGATAGTATTTGATCTTGGGCTCGGTGCCGGATGGGCGGACGGTGACCTTCCACCCACCCACGGTCTCGAAGGTGATCATGGCTTCCTTGGGGATAAGTTCCCCCTCGGAGTCATGGATGTCCTGGGTGTCGTAGTTCAGGACGGAGATCACCTTGGCCCCCGCAATCTCGACCGGGGGATTCCCCGCGTAGGAGTCGACGAGCTTCCTGATCTTCGCGGCCCCCTCGGCCCCGTCGAAGGTGAGCGACTCTCCTCTCTCGAGGTAGAAGCCGTACTCCGAGTAGATCCGGTCGAGCAGTGTCACCACGGTGATCCCCTCCGAAGCGGCATACGCGGCCACTTCGGCAAAGCAGATGACGGCGGCGTTGCCATCCTTGTCACGGACGAAGTCGCCGGTGTTGTAGCCGTAGCTCTCCTCCCCTCCGAAGACGAAGAACATGGAATCCTTGAGCCGCGCCTCGCGGGTGACCTCCTCGGAGAGTTCGCGGTAGCGGGCACGGATCTCGGCAGGGAGCTTCTCCTCGTAGGTGCGCTGCTTGGCGCCGATGTATTTGAACCCGGTCAGGGTCTCGACGCACTTCACGCCGAAGCCGAGGGCGATCTCCTTCTGCAGGTCGGTGGTGACGAGACTCTTCACCACAACGGCACGCTCACGGTTGGCCCCGGAGAGGATGCCCTTCTCGAAGAGGCGCTTGAGCCGGTACCAGACCATGAGGGAGCCGATCTGGTTACCGGTGAGCAGGACAAGTTTTCCCGAGGCATCGCGCGCGGCGATTCCCATGCGGTCGTCGTCGGGGTCGGTGGCCTGAACGAGGTCGGCCTTCTCGATCTCGGCGAGTTCCATACCGAGCTTCAGCGCCTCGGGATATTCGGGGTTGGGCGACTTGACGGTAGGGAAGAGACCGTCGGGAACCATCTGGGAGGGAACGGGGATGCATTCGACGCCGAGACGGTGGAGCATCGGGACAACGATCACCCCGCCCACGCCGTGCAGCGGCGTGAAGACGGTCTTGAGCTTCGGCGTGCGATGGAAGAGCTCGGGATCGACGATGAGTTTTTCAAGGCGCTCCATGTAGGCCTCATCGATCTCCCTGCCGATCATGATGACCTTGCCGCGTTCGGCTTCGGGGAGCGCTTCGTAGGTGTCCTCACCGGCATTGACCTGATCGATGATCCCCTTGTCATGGGGAGCCACCACCTGGGCCCCGTCATCGAAGTAGACCTTGTAGCCATTGTAGCCCGGGGGATTGTGGCTGGCGGTGATGTTGATCCCGGCGGCCGCGTTTTTGTAGCGGACCGCGAAGGAAAGTTCGGGCGTGGAGCGGGGCCCCTCGAAGAGAAGCGCGTCGCAACCGAGATCAGTCATGACCTTGGCAGCCAGATCGGCAAACTCGCGGGAGAAGAAACGGGTGTCGTAGCTGATCGCGATCGAGGGGCGGCCGGGGCGGTTCTCACGGAGGTGCCACTCACGCACGTAGGTGGCGAGACCACGGGTGGCTCGGGCGAGGTTGTAGTCGTTCATCGCGTTCGTCCCGATGCAGGCATGCTCGGGGCGACCGTCCGGACGGCCGGGACCAGCCTCCACTGCGGTCACCACTTCGCCGATGGTCTTGCCACGGAGACCTCCGGTGCCGAAGGCCATGGTGCGGAAGAAGCGGTTATTCAGTTCATCCCACCGATCCGATCCGGCGAGCTCCGTGATCACCTCTTTCGCAAGCGGCGAGGATCCGCGAGCGAGCATCCTGCGGATATTGTCGGCGGAGGAGGCAAGGAGAGTTCCGGCAGCTTCGGCGGCGGCGATGGAATCGAGGAGAGTGGACATGAGGAGAAGATGAAACGAGAACCCTGAAACTGGAAAGCGGAAAGGATCTGTCACGGCCCACAAAAACTGCAAACGCCTCCCCAGGCCTCATTTCAGAGTTGTAGGGCTCACGACGCATTCAACATATTCAATGATCCATGCACCACCGTTGCCTCGCCGCCCTCTTTTTGACTGCGGCTTCATTGCTGCATGCCGAAGATCCAAGCGCCTCACCCACGCCGACACCCTCTCCCGGGCTTGATTGGTTTGCAGGCATGACGACACCAACAGGAGATAACTCCGCGATCTGTCCTCTTCCGAGACTGGAGTGGTTTGGCCGAGTGAAGAGAAACAATGACCATGCCGCCAAAGTTGCCGGTCAGATCCAATTGGTATTCGACGGGGACTCGATCACCGATGGGTGGCAAGGAAAGGGGCATCAGCTATGGCAGGATCGCTACGCCAAGCTTGGAGCCTTTGATTTCGGAATCGCCGGTGACCGGACCGAAAACCTGCTCTGGCGTCTCTCTCAAGGACAGATGAACGGGATCCACCCCAAGCTCATTCTCCTGATGATCGGCACGAATAATCTGGGCAAAAACACGGATGAGCAGATTGCCGAGGGAATCAAGGCCATCATCGACCGCTACAGAAGTCTCTGTCCGGATGCCGTGATCCTTCTCCAGGGGATCTTCCCGCGCGCCCAGAGTCCCGCGAATCCACTCCGCGAACGCATCAAGGAGATCAATAAAACGATTTCCGCCTATGCCGATGGCAAGAGGGTGGTCTTTCTTGATTTCGGAGACAAATTCCTCGAACCCGACGGGACGATGAGCCCGGAGATCATGCCGGATTTCCTTCATCCCAGTGCGAAGGGTTACCAGATCTGGGCCGATGCCATCCAACCCGTGATCGACCAATACTTCCCTCCCGCGAAGTAATACCATCCGACGAACGTGATCCCTGAAATCCTCGGTAAATACAGGGCCATTTTCTCCATCGGCCTGCAGAACACCTTTGTCTACCGCTGGAACTTCCTGCTGCGCTCCCTCTTCGCCCTGATCCCGCTCTTCGGGACTGTCTTCGTCTGGAGGGCCATCTTCGACGGCACTTCGGGATCGATCGCGGGATACGACTTCGGCGAGATGGTCTTCTACTTCCTTATGGTCCTGCTGGTCGACAACCTGATCACCCCCACGGAGGACGAATGGCAGATCGCGGCGGAGATTCGCGAAGGCCAGCTCAGTTCCTTCCTGCTCAAGCCGTTTGATTTCCTTGCCTATCGCTCCTGCATCTTTGTCGGCTCAAGGCTGCTCTACACCGCCGTCACCCTGCTCCCCGTGATCGGCGTCTTTTGGTGGTACGGGCAATACCTGCAGTGGCCGGCTCATGCCTCCACTTGGATCTGGTTCGGTGTCAGCCTCGTCATGGCCGGCGCCATCCAGTTCCTGATCGCCTACTCGCTCGCGATGCTCGCCTTCTGGATCCTCGAGATCTCGACCGTGGTCTTCATCCTCTACTCGTTCGAATACTTCCTCAGCGGCAAGCTCTTCCCTCTCGATACTGTCCCGGGAGTTGCCGGAACGGTGTTGCGGCTACTTCCCTTCCCCTACGAGCTCTACTTCCCCGTGGCGGTCCTGATGGAGAAAATCCAAGGCCCCCAGCTCTGGAGCGGCCTGACAATCCAGGCAGTCTGGGTGCTACTCTGCTTCCTTCTCGCCCGAGGACTCTGGAGTGCGGGTATTCGCCGCTACGAGGCGGTTGGCATTTAGGAATCCACCCCAACCCGTCCGCTCGGGAAGATGGTCGGTGATGATGCGAACCGTCGCACCGGTGCCGACACGATCGCAGAGCGTGGCGACATCCTTGGAGCGCATCCGGATGCAACCGTAGCTGGCCGGCCGCCCCAGGGCACTCTCCTGCGGGGTTCCATGGATGTAGATGCCGCGGCCGAAGGCGTTCCTGTTTCCGGCTTCCGCACCTTCCAACCAGAGAATCCGTGTGACGATGGGATCCCGGCCCGGGGCGTTCGGCTTGAGAACCTCGCCGGTCGGTCTGCGCGAGCGGAAGACGGCCCCCAGCGGTTGGCCCATGCCGATCTTCATGCGGACGAAAAATTTGCCAAGCGGCGTGGCGTAACTTCCCAACCGGTCGCCGATGCCGAACTTGGAGGTAGAGACCGGATAGAGGGCCTCGACCTTCCCGTCCGTCTTCAGGAGCAACTGCTGATCCTTCACACTGACAATGATCTCGTGCCGGGAGTCACCCTTTGCCAAAGGGGTGTCGGCACCGATCTCCGCGCGAAGAGTCGCCAGCAGAAGCGGGGTGAAGAGTGAAAGAAGGGTGAATCGGCTGAAAAACGGCATCTAACCCATAAGCTGGCCTTATAAGACCAACCCGTCAACCCACAGTCGCATTACTTCTACTGATTTGTCTGCTTGGGAAGCGCCTCATCCTTCAGTGATCCCTCGGTGATCACGACATGGGCCCCATTGCCGACCAATGCGTAAAGATTGGCCACATCGCACGAGCGCATCCGGATGCAACCGTAACTGGCAGGCGTCCCGATCATCGCCTCCTGGGGCGTTCCATGAATGTAGATGCAGCGGCTGAAAGCGTTCCGGTTATGATGCTCCAACCCGTCAAGCCAGAGAATGCGAGTCACGATCGGATCGCGTCCCGGAGCGTCCGGCGGAAGCACCTCCCCCGTCGGGCGGCGTGATTTGAAGACGCTGCCGAGCGGGGCACCCGTGCCGATTTTCTTTCGCACGCAGAGATGGCCGAGTGGCGTGGCATAACTCCCTTCGCGATTCCCCGTGCCGAACTTGGAAGTCGAGACAGGATAGACGGCCGTCGGCTTGCCATCGGTCAGCACCAGCAGCTTCTGATCGGGAACGCTGATGATCAGCCGGTGGCGGGTGTCGGCACAGCCGGCCAGCAGAAGCATCAGGATCCCCGCAAGGATGGCTAGATGTCCTGCTTTCATAAGTCCCTAACGAAGAGACTGCGCAACCTCGGCGGCAAAATAGGTCAGGATCATGTCGGCACCCGCGCGCTTGATGGCGAGCAACGACTCGTCACGGGTTGCCTTGTAATCGAGCCAACCGAGACGCGCAGCGGCATGGATCTGGGCGTATTCGCCGGAGACCTGGTAAGCCGCCACCGGAAGCAGGGTCGACTCCCTCACGGCACGGATCACGTCGAGATAAGGGCCGGCGGGCTTCACCATCACCATGTCGGCACCCTCCGCCTCGTCGAGCCTTACCTCGAGCAGGGCCTCACGGAGATTGGCCGGATCCATCTGGTAGCCGCGCTTGTCGAGGGGGGCCGTGACCGTACCGCTCTTCACCGCATCACGGAAGGGGCCGTAATAGGCGGAAGCATACTTGGCGGAATAGGCCAGGATTCCGGTCTCGAGTCGGCCACTCAGATCCAACGCGGCGCGAATGGCCTTCACCCGGCCGTCCATCATGTCGGATGGGGCAACGATGTCGGCACCGGCTTCCGCCTGCGCCAAGGCCAGTCGGCAGAGAGCCTCCACGGTACGGTCGTTCTCCACGACACCGGGGGCATCGAGCAAACCGTCGTGGCCGTGGTCCGTGTAAGGATCGAGGGCCACATCGGTGATCACCGTAAGATCGGAAGAAGCAGACTTGATGGCCCGGATCGCCGCGTAGAGGACATTGGCGGAATCGCAGGCGTGGGAACCGATCGCATCCTTCTTCCCTTGTTCTATGCAGGGAAAGATCGCCACGGCGGGAATTCCGAGGTCTCTGATGCGCCGGCACTCCTCTGAGAGCGAGGCCACCGTGTGACGAACCACCCCGGGCATCGATTCCACTGGCTCCGCAGTCCCCTCGCCCGCTTTCACAAAGAGCGGTTGGATCAAATCCTCCGGCCGCAAGGAAGTCTCACGGACAAGGGAGCGGACCGAGGGAGTCCTGCGGTTACGACGCATTCGCCGCAACATATCGAGTTTTGGAGTGCTTGCCATGGATGGAGATATCTTCATCCGGCATGGCTCAGAGTCAAGGAGGAGCAGAATCTCACTCGTCCGTTCCCACTGCCTCTGCTCGAACCCTACGGGTTCAGATTCGCCTACGGCGATCGCCAACAAAGTTGGCGACCCTAACGGGATTGACGACGGCTCTCCCGGAGCCTTCGCCCTGCGGGTCCCGCATCCGCGGGATCTGACTCGGCCGTTCCCACGGCCTCGGCTCGAACCCTACGGGTTCAAATTCGCCTGCGGCGATCGCCAACAAAGTTGGCGACCCTAACGGGATTCGAACCCGTGTTACTCCCGTGAAAGGGGAGTGTCCTAGGCCACTGGACGATAGGGTCGTGAAGTGGGGTAAAGAACATGACTGATGCGCCGCCGAATTCAAGACAAAGAGAGTTGTCCCCTCTTCGGGGTTCTCTCCCTTACGGGATTGATGGGCGTGCCTCCAGGCACTCCCACCCTGCGGGTCCCGCCTTCGCGGGATCTGACTCGGCCGTTCCCACGGCCTCGGCTCAAACCCATTTTACTCCCGTGAAAGGGTAGTGTTCTCCGAGCTTCCACTCCTAAGGAACCGCGGTTCGTTGTGTTTTCTGGTTTTTCGCCTTCAGCCTTTTCCCCCTTCATCCCTCATAATTCATCCCTCATCCTTTTTCAGCCCCTTACCCCTTCAGCCTACGCCGCCCTCTTCTTCATTTTTCATTCTTCATTTTGCCTTTCAGTCCGCCTCGCCCCCTCACTCGCTCACCTCTTCGCTCTGGGAGTCGATGATGCGCCCGGTCACACGGTCGATGGCCACACTCACCCAGACACGACGTTCTCCCAGCACTGTGAAATCACCGGGCGTCACCGAAGATCCTGTGAACTTTCCATTCTGGGCCACGACATCGATGAGGATGTTCCAGGTTCTTGTCTGGCCGACCTCGGCAAGTGCACGCACGGCGGCCTCACGGCTGACTTTTCTGAGATCGGTGGAGGTGGCGATGACATTGGAACCGACCAGATCGACCAGTTGGGCACGATTGGTCAGAGGACGCGCCGAAGTGACGGCAACCATGTTGGAGGCGTAATTGGTCGCATCGGAGAGAGTGATGCTTCCGGATCCGGCGGTCGGCGTGCCTGCGAGCAGCGCCGCAAGCACGGCTGGTTGGCGAGTGTTCAGATTGACGACACCGGCTCGCATTCCGCTGGAGGGCACGGGGTATGCGGAGAATGTGTCCAGCATGGCCTTGTCCGCACTTCCCGTCCCCGAGACAAAATCCAAGGAGCGCCACGGCTGATCACGAAAAACGTAGCCCAATTCACCCACCGAGGCATAGGGACGCTCCATGATGACGGGATTGGTGTCGGTCACGGAGTTGGGATAGGGCGGGTAACTCGTCCAGGCAGGGAGGTTCGTTCCATTGGTGGAGGAGATGCCGGCACCCCGGATCGTGCGTGGATCGAGGACATTCACGGTGAACTGGTTCGTGGTCGTGGAACCTGCATCATCGGGCGTAATGACGGGGTTCTGAACCGTCGGGTTCAAGATCATCCCTGAGAGAGGGGCAGGGATATCCGCGTTTGTCCCGAACGAGCTGTAAGAGCTTCCTCCTGCAGGGTTGGTGGAGACACCAAGCGCGATGTTTCCGACGCTGTTGTAGATGTTCTGCGCGTGATTCTTCTGAAGCTGCGCTCCGATGCTTGTCATCTGAATGGGATAGGCGGTCGGTGTCAGGTAGTTGGCTAGCGTGATGTTTGTATTGCCGGAGAAGGATGAGGGAACAGTGGTGAGCTTGTTCGGCGAATCGATGGAAAGAAGGCCGCCGTTATTGGAAAAGGAGGTCTTGAGATAACATGTCCCAGCGCCTCCGGCCGGACTCCAAACAACCGGAGCCACATAGAGGTCGATATTCACCTGATACCAGGGGTTCTTGAAACTTGCGACCCGCGTGATGGTCTGAATCGCCAGTTGAACAACCTCGGGACGCGCTTTCTTACCGACGACGAGTCCCTGGGATGTCGTGATGGTCACGTCGTTTGTCGATGCCTGCGCGGCGACATTCGCGGCGATGGCGGCGATCTTGACGGAGACGTTTGTTCTCCAGGCGGCGGGCGCAAAGAAGTTCGTCGGCCCCATGTAGGCATTGGTGTCGGACGTGTTGGTCAGCGCGGGAACGCTGTTGGAAATGGCGTTACAGAGATCCCTCAGAACCATTGTTCCCGGGTTGCCAATCGCAAGCCGGGAAAGATCAAACCGATTGGTCATCGCGGAAAGGCCGTTCCCATTCAGGGACGGACGCGCAAGCTCTCTCGTGAAGTGGGTGAGGCAATGGAGCGAGGCGTTGAATCCCGGATTCTGAGACTGAACGTACCGGATCAGGTCCTGGCGGGTTGCGAAGAAGTTGTTCGTGCTCACCGCGGAACCTGAGGCGTTGGTGACAAGGGAATCGAGAAAACCGACCGCAGCCCCGCCCGCCGCGTAATCGACGTAGATCGCCGGATTGGTGGCCTGGGGGTTGCGGAAGGCGATCAGCGCATTCACGTCGTTCCGCGACACGCCCGGCAGGAGGGTGAGATCGGCACCGGCCTCCGTTCCCTTGAGTCGCGCCATCACAGACGCATCCACATTGCCGGACCGGCCCGCGACATTCGCATCCAAGAGCCCCCCGATGTCGTAGGCATTGTAGGCAAAGCGGCCGATCGCGTTCGTCGAGGGCGTGTTGCCGAGCGTTCCATTCCGGTTCACGTAGACCCAGCAGGGCAGTTGGTTGGTGGATGAGAATCCGGATGACAACAGTCGCGGCGCGCCCCAGCGTACGGCATCGACCACGCGCCCGTCACGCGATGGCGAGGAGGTGACGTGGGTCGAGGCGGCGGGATCCCCCGCCGGGATGCTCTGGCGGACAAGATTCGCAAAATTGGTGTCGGAGAGCATCGCTGATTGGGCAAGGGCCCGTGCGGGAATCATCGATGCGGGGGAGGAAGGGAAGTAGTTGATCGCGCCGGCATTGGTCACGGCCACCGAATTTCCCGCGATTTCGGCCATCAGGAGTGACAGAACGCGGTCCTCTCCGCTTGCCGCGAGCTGGGCCGTGCAGACCTGAGCGGTGCGCACGCTCTCGATGGCGCTGTTGGAGGCGGATCGTGAAAAGAACGCCACGGCGGCAAAGGTGACCAACACGATGAGCGAGAGAGTCAAAACGAGGGATGCCCCCGATTCATCACGGAGGGATTTGCATGCTGTTGCAGTATCGGGAGAGCTCATGGCAGGGGGATTGTTTTCTTGATGATGCGGATGGCTGACTTCAGGCGCCCCGGAATCGCGAGGCCGTCGATGCTTCCCCTCCATGCGGAAGAATCTGCCGAGAGAGCCGACGTCGCCGCTCCAAGACCGCCCGATGACTTCAGGATCGCGTAGTTACCTTCATCCGTAACGGCGACCGAGATCTCGACGGCCCTGGTGCAGTTGGTCATTCGCGCGGGGAAACCGGAGGCTCGGGTGACAATGGCATTGTATCCGGGAGGGACGGGATTACCCCGGTATCTTCCCGTCACGGCCCAGTTCGGAGAGACCGATCCGGAAAGCGGATAGTTGGCGGAATCGGTGACCGCCCTCACCTGGATGCCGAGAATTCCGGACGCCAGGGGGATGGAGGCGTTGGTGGAGGCGGTGAGTGCCGCGGAAAGCAGGTTCGTCCGCGCAAATCCCACCGACCCGTAGGAACGCACCACCTGATTCGCGTCATTCAGGGAATAACTGACCGCCAGAAAGCGCGTGGCATTGGTGGAAACGGCCCCCCTGCGGTTGGAAACAAGGGCGAAGAGATTGGTTGCGCCCGTGGAGGGTGCGACCACCGTGGCATCGCCGCCGATCACGGCGTTCTGCAAGTCGATCGTCATGACATCGAGCAGGCGGCGGGCTGAACTTACCGCCTCGATTCCTTGGTTCTGAGTCCGGGTCGCCGTGAGCACCTCCTCGATCACTTGGAAAATCAGCACCAGCATCAAGGCAAGGACTCCGACTGCAACCAGCACCTCGACAAGCGTGTGGCCACCGGTGGATTTTCCACGAAACATGACGGGAAGTAAATTCATGGCCGGGGCAATCGTGGCAGGAAACGGATCGGCATCGTCGAGCTTCCCTCGACGCGGCTCCACTGCAGTGTCGAGCCATTCCAGACGGGATTGGCGGAAGGGGGCCATGCAACCCCAAGCACCGCGCTTCCCTCGCCGTAAAGGGCTGAGGGCGGCGTCACGACGACAACGGCGCAAAGCCGCGCATCGATGCTATTGGTGGCACCCTCTCCCTGGAGAGTGAGGGCGTTCCAACGATTGGTGACCGGCGGCCCCCCGATGGCATAACCGCAGTTCTGCCCGTTGAATATCCAGACATAGTTGGTGCCGTCGGAAGTGCCAGCCGAACGGATTGACTCCGAGAGGGAGTTGAGGAGGTTTGCCGATGCGGACTGCTGGTTGGCGTTGCTGAAGGTTCTCATCCCCGCGGGAAGCAGGCCCATCACGCCGAAGATGACGTAGGCGACGACACCGATGGCGATGACCACTTCGATGAGGGAGAATCCCCTGTTCCTGGAATATCGCGGATTCATTGCCTGTAGATGGTAGGTGTTCCCACACTCCCGTCGATCGCCACGGAAACGTCATTTCCGGGAATGGCATTTGTTCCCCGGGTCTGCCTCAGCGAGAGGAGCATCAGGGAATCGAAGCCGGAGGATAAGGATGGAACAGGATTGGTCGACACTTCACCGAGTGGCATGAAGGTCACCGTCCTCCCCTGATCAAAGGAAACGGACCCGATCCTGAATCGGATCCCGCCGAGGAAATCCGTCAGGTCAACCGCGCCATTGCTCGGGGCCGTGGTCTTCACGTCACCGATCTCTGCCAAGCCGACCCGGGGGATCAGCAGGGGCTTGCCGTGGGGGAGCAGGTTGGAAGCGTTGGTATTCGCCGTTCCATCCTTGGAACTGACGATGCCGAGACGAATCCCCAGATTGCCGGCGCTGACTTCTTCCTGCATGGCGAGCCAGACGTAGGTCTTGCGGGTCACCGCCAGATTGCGGGCCTGCTCGACAGCGGCAGACACACCATAGGCAGCCTCCGAAACCCCCTGCCCGGTCAGGATCGAATTCAGGGCTGGAAAGGTGACCCAGCAGAAGTAGACAAGGATGTTAAGAACCACCAGCAACTCGATCAGCGAAAAGGCATTCCCACTCGACCGCCGGAGCCGCACTTTGCTCCGTTGGTCAAAACTGCCGGTCGGGAAAGGGAACATGACCATCCTGCTTTAATAAACCACACAAGGGATCCCCTGACAACCGGACAACAGGCGGGAATTGGCATCAGCCTTCCGCCAACTGATCCAGCACCCGGCTTCTGCTCTCGGGAAGCCGATGCAGCAGGGAGCCCAGCGAGCGGTGGGGCGGCAGGGAGGGATCATGAACTCCCAGGGCCTTCACCAACTCCCCCTCGAAATGCACAACCCCCCGCCTGTCGGCCTTGCCTTGCCGAAGATAGCCCCACGCACGCTTGAGCAGGGAATGGATTTCCGGGACCGGATGCATCGGCTCGGTGACCAGATCGCAGAGTTCCGCGAAATAGGAAGCGGTCAGGATCGTCGGATAGGTCGCGGGGAGAGCCGCATCGGGCGCCATGACCACCTCACTGAGGGTGTGCAGATCGCCTGACTTGGGCGCCTTGAAGGCGATCTCCGCCTCGGTGAAGAGCTCGAGTCTCCCGGCAAAGGGACTGCCGGGCTTCGTGGCTCCACGGACCGCGGTCTTCACCTTGCCGTGGCGCTCGGTCAGCCAGACCACGATCAGGCTGTGCTCCGAAAATCGATACCTCCTCAGCAGGATGGCATGGGACTGCTCCATCACACCCCTTCCCCACCCCGCTCCCCGGGTGCCAACAGAAGGCACTCCTGGATGAAGGCGTAGAAATTGACCTGCATCAGAGCCAACCCCCTCTCCGAGGAGAAGTCGGGTGCGTCATTGCGTGAGAGCTCCTTCTCGTTGAACCCGTGTTCCTCTGCAAGCGCGAGACGAAGTGCGTTCAGCGTCGTCAGCCATGCATCCGAATGCGCCCGGGGGATCTCCAGCGACCAGGTTGCGGATTTGCCCTTGGAAGGCGGCTCCTGCTTCAACGCCTCCAGATCGGAAGCCACCACCGACCTCTCCTTCCCGAAATGACGCCTCAGCTCGGGCTGAACATGATCCTCCCAATCGTGGCGCAGCTCCTCATCATCGCCCGGAGGCGGCATCAGACGGGAACTTCCCGAGGGACAGCGCTCCCAGGGATCCAGCGCGGCGGCACGCATCAGCTCCGCAAGCAGTGGATGAATCCCCGTGAAGCGCGGGGTACCGTCGTTTCCGGGATCGAAAATCATGATGTCTTCTCCAACGTGGCGAGCAGGAGGAAGGCGTGGAGTTGCTGCACATAGAGCTCCGCCTTCTCCCTCTCCCCGCTCCAGACAATCGAACGTCCCTTGTGATGGACTTCCATCATGTGCTGCTCGGCCCGCTCCCGATTCCAGCCAAAGACCTTCCGGAAGACCATCGTCACATAGCTCATGAGATTCACCGGGTCATTGTGAACCACCACATTCCATGACCTTGCCACCCCTTCAAGGAGTTCCGTCTCAGGCGATTCCAGAAGATCCGGCGTCGCCATCGTCATACCACCGCGATCGTGGCGGGAGCATTCTCCTCCCGACCAAGGATTCCATTGATCAGGAAGCGTGAAATATCGCGGCCATCCAGCCCCGCACCCGTTCCCTCCTGCAGGAGATAGGCACCCTCCATCACGCGCGGCGGCAGACTGAAGAGAGCGGCACGGAGGGCATGGATCACGGCAAGGTGTCCCGGAGCGTCACCCGAGAGGACGGCCTCGCGGTAACGCTCCACGACCCGATCACCCCGTGGAGGGAGCAGGCCTCCGATGAGACGCTTTCCCTCCGTGCGGCTCTGCAGGGAAAGTGATTTCGGAAGGCGCGACTCCAGACGACAGTCGATCAGGGCGATCTCGAGATTCCCTCCCAGTGAATACTCCCGCCGTACGTCAGCCAGAGCGGGCCTGATCACCGGGGAAAAGAGGGCGGCATTCCAGTTCACCACCGAGGCAGCCACAGGTCCACGAACCTCCAAGGTCACCTCACCCAAGGCATCCAGAAAGGGATTGCAAATCTCCGCCGCACGCACGATCACCCCGAGATCACTCCCGGAATCGATCTGCTCCTGCTGGATGGCGGCTTCTCCCATGAGGGGGAAGATATCACGATGCTCGCAGGGCTTCTTCTAAAATCTCCTAATTTGCATTGGAAACAGAAGGCCCAAGTTTCACGCAAAGGACGCAAAGAACGCGGAGCATCGTGAAAACTCACCCCCATCGACAATACCCATCAAAAAACTCCATTTCCTCCTTGGCGACCGTTGCGGCCTTTGCGTGAAACCATTCAAGTCGTCATCACACGCAGCGCTATTTCGCGTAGGAGAGAGCCATCTTCAAAATCTCCTCCTGCCGGGCATGCATGATCACTTTTTCCTTCTCGGTAAGATCATCGTATCCGAGCAGGTGTAGCAGACCATGAATCGCGCAGAGGGCCACCTCATGGTCGGCGGGATGGCGGAACTTCCGCGCATTCGCCGCGGCGATCGGCACCCCAATCAGGATCTCGCCATGCTCGAAGGTGATCACATCCGTCGGCGTCGGATCCTCAAGGAACTCACCGTGCACCTTTGCGATCGCTGCCTCCCCGAGCAGGGTGATCTCCACCTCGGCGGGAAGCACCGCTTCCTTCTTCCTCGGCTTCCCCACGCACAGCGGCAACGCCGCCTCCACGATCCGCCGGATCTTCGGCAGATCCAGACGAATCGCGCGCTGGCGGTTTGACCAGATGAGAGAGGGAAGCATCGGAGGATTTGAATATGGAACTCAGGAACTCAGGAAGGGGAAAGACTGAAGGATATCCCGCCCGTAACGGATGCGCAGCAACGGCCGGGCATGCAAAAGCGCTGAGATCGCAGAGGCAAGAGACAGGATGGTTTCCCTTTTGCCAGCTGGTGTTATCCAAGCAAGGAATCCACCTCCGCTTTGAGCAGGGGGAGCTTGTTCTTCACGACATCCCAGACGATCGCATGATCCACCGCATCGTATCCGTGGATCAAACGATTGCGGAAACCAATGATCTGCGGGGCGTGGGTAATTTTCTCGAAGACCCCTTCATCACGAAGGGAAAGCCTATTACAGGCCTCCCCGATAATCTCAAACTTGCGCTCCACTGCCGCTCTCCTCATCGGATCCGCTTCATAGGCAGGAAGATCAATCCCGGCAGTGAAGCTGTCGATCTCCTCCAATGCTTCACGGATATCCGTCAGGAGCTTGAGTGCCTCATCCTGCATAGACGACCTGCTTGGTGCGGTTGACCGCCCCGATGAAGACCGGATTCTTCAGCGACCTCCGGGTCACGAGATCCACATTGCGTTGAAAGATCCGCTCAAGCCCCTCGGCAAGACCAAGGAACCTGTCGGCTATACCCGGACGATCCGGATCCTGAAACTCTACCAGAAAATCGAGATCGCTCCGCGAAGGATCAAAGTCGGCTCTGGTGGCCGAACCAAAAATATCCAGTTCATGCACCTTCTGGGTATGGCATAACTCCTTCAGGGCCTCCCGATTCTGGAAGAGCAGATCTTTGACCATCAGATTCATGCTTCACACTTACCCCCGTCAGCACAGGGCGTCAACACGGGGAGAATGCACTAAGGCTATTAGAGCGGCGTGGGCACGACCGAGTTCAATCCCTAGCCTCTCCTAGGAGTTAAGAACACCGGGCATGCAAACTCCGGTAAGTTCCGAATCCGGATCATATTGAAGATACGGCCCCAGCCATTTTTCGACCTCCGCAACCGGCATCCCCTTCCTCTTCGCATAATCCTCGATCTGGTCCCGGCCGAGCTTGCCGACGGCGAAGTAGCGGGATTCGGGGGCGGCAAAGTAGAGACCCGAGACGGAGCTGGCGGGATTCATCGCGAGGCTTTCGGTGAGTGTGATCCCGGTGTGCTTGGTGGCGTCGAGCAGGCGGAAGAGTTCCCACTTCTCGGTGTGATCAGGCCCGGCCGGATAGCCGGCGGCGGGACGGATTCCGCGGTATTTCTCGCGGATGAATTCCTCCTTGGTCAGGTTCTCGGTGAGACCGAAGCCCCAGAGATCACGAGCCTGCTTGTGAAGCCACTCGGCGGCGGCCTCGGCGAAGCGGTCTCCGAGCGCCTTCACCAGCAGCGCCGTGTAGTCGTCGTGGTTCTTCTCGAAGGATTCGGCATATTCACCGACCTCGGGACCGGCCGTGACGGCGAATCCCCCGATATGGTCGATGCGTCCGCAGTCGCGCGGCGCGATGAAGTCGGCCAGCGAGTAATTCGGCTGCCCCTCGGGCTTCTTGTTCTGCTGGCGGAGCATCCGGAAATGACCGATCACGGAAGAGCGTTGCTCATCGGCGTAGAGCTCCACGTCGTCGCCCACCCTGTTCGCCGGCCAGAAGCCGCAGACTCCGCGGACGCGGAAGCGTTTTTCGGCCACGATCTTCTCCAGCACCTTCAGCGCATCGTTGTGAAGCTCCGTTGCCTGGACTCCGATCTCGGGATCACTCAGCAGACCGGGATAGCGACCGCGCATCTCCCATGCGGCAAAGAAGGGCGACCAGTCGAAGAATTCCACCAGTTCGGCAAGCGGGATCTCCTCATAGGTCAGCACGCCGGTCTTCCCGGGCACGGCCAGATCGGCCTTGGCCCAGTCAATCGGCAGGGCGTTTCCGCGGGCGATCTCCAGAGGGAGAAGATCCCCCTTGGCCTTCTTTCCCGCATGTTCCTCACGCAGACGCGCGTGCTGCTGCTCGACTTCGGCACGATAGGCATCCTTCCTCTCCTCGGAGAGAAGGTCGGAAGCCACGCCGACGACACGGGAGGCATCGAGGACATGGACGACGGCGCCCGGATACTCGGGAGCGATCTTCACTGCCGTATGGGCGCGGCTGGTGGTGGCGCCGCCGATCAGGAGCGGAATGTCGAATCCGCCGCGCTTCATCTCGCGGGCCACATGGACCATCTCGTCGAGCGAGGGAGTGATCAGTCCGCTCAAGCCGATGATGTCGACCCGATGCTCCTTGGCTGCCGCAAGAATCTTGTCGCATGCGACCATGACGCCGAGATCGACGACCTCGTAGCCGTTGCAGGCAAGCACGACGCCGACGATGTTCTTGCCGATGTCGTGGACATCCCCCTTGACCGTGGCCATGAGGATCTTCGAGGCGGACGAGGTGTCGGCCGCGGCTGCCTTCTCCTCCTCCATGAAGGGGGTGAGGTATGCGACGGCCTTCTTCATGACGCGCGCGCTCTTGACCACCTGGGGTAGGAACATCTTGCCGGCTCCGAAAAGATCGCCGACCACCCGCATCCCGTCCATGAGCGGCCCCTCGATGACAAGAAGCGGACGCCCCAGCTTCACCCGGGCCTCCTCGGTGTCCGCGTCGATGAAGTCGACGATTCCCTTGATCAGGGCGTGCTGGAGACGCTCCTCGACGGTGCCGCCTCTCCAGGCCTGTTCGGCCTTCGCCTCCTTGGCATTACCGTCACCAGCGGACTTGAGGGCCTCCGCAAAATCGACCAACCGCTCGGTGGCGTCGGGGCGGCGGTTCAGGAGCACATCCTCGACCTTCTCCAGCAACTCCGGCTCGATCTCCTCGTAGACCTCGAGCATGCCTGCGTTGACAATCGCCATGTCGAGACCGGCCTTGATCGCATGATAGAGAAAGGCGGAGTGCATGGCCTCGCGCACTGGGTTGTTCCCGCGGAAGGAGAAGGAGATATTCGAGAGACCGCCGCTGGTCTTGGCACCGGGAAGGGTCTGCTTGATCTCACGCACCGCCTCGATGAAATCGACGGCGTAGTTGTTGTGCTCCTCGATGCCGGTGGCGACGGTGAGGATGTTCGGATCGAAGATGATGTCCTCGGGATCGAATCCGATCCCGTCCACCAGCAGGCGGTAGGCCCTGGTGCAGATGCGGACCTTGTCCTCCTTGGTGGCGGCCTGCCCCTCCTCGTCGAAGGCCATGACGATCACCGCAGCGCCGTAGCGCTGGGCGAGGCGGGCACGCTTCAGGAAGGTCTCCTCGCCATCCTTCAGGCTGATGGAGTTGAGGACGCACTTGCCCTGGAGGCACTTGACTCCACGCTCAAGGACCGACCACTTCGAGCTGTCGATCATGATCGGCACGCGACTGATCTCGGGATCGGCGGCGAGAAGATTCAGGAAAACCTCCATCACCGCCTCGCTGTCGAGCATCCCCTCGTCGACGTTCACATCCAGGATGTTCGCGCCGCTCTCGACCTGCTGGCGCGCCACCGAGAGGGCGGTCTCGTAGTCCCCGGCAATGATGAGCTTCGAGAACTTCGGCGATCCGGTGACATTCGTCCGCTCGCCGACCATCATGAAGGAACTTCCCTTCTCGATCGTGAGCGCCTCGAGTCCGCTCAGGCGGGTTGCGGGCGAAGGAGTGGAAGGCTTGCGCGGAGGATGGGGGCCTACGGCCTCGGCGATCGCAGCGATGTGCTCGGGTGTGGAACCGCAGCAACCCCCGACCACATTGATCCACCCCTCGGAGGCGAAGTCGGCCACGAGAGCCGCCATCTCGGAAGCCGACTGGTCGTAGCCGCCGAAGGCATTGGGCAGGCCGGCATTGGGGTAGCAGCTGATGTAACAGTCGGCGATGTGCGAAAGCTCCTCGATATAGGGACGCATCTCGGCCGCGCCGAGAGCGCAGTTGATACCGACAGCCAGAGGCTTGGAGTGACGGACGGAGTTCCAGAACGCCTCCACTGTCTGGCCCGAGAGGGTGCGGCCCGAGGCATCGGTGATGGTCACCGAGAGGATGATTGGCCAGCGCATGCCGCGCTTCTCGAAGACCTCCTCGCAGGCGAAGATGGCCGCCTTGAGATTCAGCGTGTCGAAGACGGTCTCCAGCAGCAGGAGGTCGACGCCGCCATCCAGCAATGCCTCGATCTGCTCCGAATAGGAAACGACCAAGCCGTCGAAGGTGACGGCGCGGTAGCCGGGATTGTTCACATCCGGTGACATGGATGCGGTGCGGTTGGTGGGCCCCACCGATCCGGCCACAAAGACGCGACGGCCGGGATTGGCGGCCATGAATTCATCCGCCGCTTCCCTGGCAACCTTCGCCCCGGCGAGGTTGATCTCGCGGACGGCATCCTCAAGCGCGTAGTCGGCCTGGGAGACCGTGGTCGTGCTGAAGGTATTGGTCTCGACGATGTCGCTTCCCGCCTCAAAGTAGGCGCGGTGGATCCCCTTGATAATGTCGGGGCGGGTGATGGAGAGGAGATCGTTGTTCCCCTTGAGATCGTGGCCGTGATCCTTGAACCGCTCGCCGCGGAAGTCGGCCTCCGTCAGCGGGTGTCGCTGGATCATCGTCCCCATCGCTCCGTCGAGCAGGGCGATGCGGCGGGTGAGGAGTTCCTGCAGGGCGGCTTCGGATTCGTGGGAAGGGAGCATGGTCGGCATGATGATCAGTGATTGGAGAAGTCGGCGCCGCCTGTTACGGGTCGGGTATGACGGAACGATTCGAAATTGACGGGGTGAATTTGCGGGCAGAACTTCCCGAAGCCCATGCGACCGATGGGGCGCGACGTTATCCGCTGCTGCTGGCGCTCACGCGCTCCCTGGATGCGAAGGAATGGGCCGACCGGCTCCATGCGGAGGGAATCCTTCCGGAAATGATTCTCGTCACCGCGGAGGGCGGTGAAGAATCGGCCCCCGCGAAACTGCTTCACGGAATCACGGCCCGATACCGTCTGCTTGAATCTCCCGCGGCACGATGGATCTACGGCGCAGGGCACGATGCCGTCACGGCCCTTCGGGCTGTTCTCGATCATCCCGGCCTCTTCGGCGCAGCCGCCTGCCTCTCGACCTCGTTCGAGGGAACTGAGGGGGCTCCGCCGCTTCATTCCCCAATGCTGAGGGAACTCGAAGGGCGGCACTCCCTTCCCGAGGGAATCAGGATCCATTTCGACTACGGCACGGTTGGGTTGGACGAATGCTACGAGCCGTACCACCGCGACCTCGGGGCGATCCTTCGCGCGAAGGGGTGGAAGGACGACAGGGAGTTCCGTGTCACCCGCGCACAGGGAGGCTCGCACGATCCCGTATCGTGGCGGAAGCGCCTCGGACCCGCGCTGCGTTGGCTCGCCGGTCGCTGACATTTTCAGGTCCTCGCCTTGGCGGGTTGCAGGGAAGGCGCGATGGAGCGTTCCACCGCGACGAAGAAAGCCGCAAAGAGGAGGTCGCCGATCAGGCTGTTGCGGAAGAATGTCCAGGTTGGCGGATAGCCGGGCAGACCCGTGGTGAGAGCCTGCACCCATCCGGCAAGGTTCTGAGGATAGGCGGTGAAGCCGAGCCAACTGCCCGTGTTGGTCACCACGTAAAAGATCACCGAGGAGAGCAAGGTGCCGCCGAGAATCGACCAAAGACCGGCGCGGCGCTCTCTTTGTCCCCTGAGCAACCAACCGATCCCGACCGCGATCAGATAGCACGGCAGCGTCCAGAGAATCTGCGGGGAAATCACCGGCTCTCCGTAGTGTGTATTCAGCGCGGCATCGGAAACCAGTAAGGCCACGACAGGAACAACCAACCCCAGCCATCCTGGGATGAACACCGCACCGCAGAGGGCCGCCGCCATGAGCGGCGAGAAATTCGGAAGGGTGTCGGGAGCCACCTCGACTCGGAACACCCGGAAGAAGAGGCCAAGCGTCAGAAGAGCTCCTGCGATGATGGAGCTGCGGGAGAGTGGAGAGTTGTGTTCCGATGTCATGGAAAAAGGAGTCGAGGGCGTTGATGTTGTCAGTTGGGATACCCGGATGAAAAGGATCAATGGATTTCAAATCGGACAGGAATGGAGACGCTTGAAGCAACCGCAATCCCTCCCATCATGGCCGGACGGAATTTCCAAACGCGAACGGCCCTGATGGCGGCCTGATCAAGCCCGGAATATCCCGAACTCTCTCGCAATCTCACACTGGTGGGATTTCCAGAGTTTCCAATATCCACCAGAAGGGTGACCACCCCCTCCTCGCGGGCCAAACGGGAGGACTCGGGATAGGTGGGTGGCGGGTTGCGCAGGTAGTCGGGAAGGGCCTCCCTGGCTCCCTTGGCGGGCGCGCTTGCACGACTGCGAGGCTTGGAGTTGCTTAGGGAATCGGAATGCTTGGCGCCGTGGGATGTCTCCACCTTTGCGTTGTGGGGGATATCGACTGGCGGACTTTGAACAGGCACCGCGGGAAGGCTCTCGGGAGTCTCCGTTTTGGACGGAGTCGGTTCCGCGGGGTTCTCCGGTTCATGCGAAGGCACCGATGCCTGCTCGGTGGACTGTGCCGGAGCTGGATCTGATGCCGCGGCCTCCAGAAGCTGAAATTCGGCAGCGATGTTCGCCGCCTCAACCCCCATTTCCGGAGCCTTAACGAGAAGTAACGTCATCAGAAGGAGCGCCCCGGCGTGAAAGGCCAGGGAGTATCCCAGGTCCATCCAGGCGATCGATCGAACGAAATCCTTGCTTACCATGAATGCTTTAGAATTCGAGCTTGAGCGATGTCATCACATTGATGGGTGCTCCCGGCATCGCCGACCCGGTTGTGACACTCGAGTAATAGGTGGTATCGAAGAGGTTGTTGATGTTCACCTGAGCCGTGAGCTTCGTCTTGCCGATCTGGCAAGGATAGGCGGCCATGGCGTTGACAATCGCGAATGCAGGGATTTTTTGGGCCAGGTAGGTCGATTTGCCTGTCTCCATGTTATAAGTCTCGGCATAAGCCTGCTCGCCGCTACGGCCAACGACGCCGGCCCCGAACTTGAGTCTCTTCAGCGGCCCGCTCTGAATCTCGTAGGTCGACCAGAGACTGCCGCTATTGTAAGGGACGCCGGGAAACCGTAAACCCTGCATGCTGGGACTTGGAGTTCCATTGAACAGAAGACCTCCATCCTGGGTGATCTGGCTGTTGATGTAGGAATAGCCGCCGATGATTCGCCAACCGGGAAGAATCTCACCCGCTGCCTCCAACTCAAGTCCACGGCTTTGAGCCTGCCCGATCGCCGTCATGTACATCGGATTGGAGGGGTCGATCGTGGGTATGTTCTCCTTGTTTAACTGGTAGATACTTGCCGTGGCTGTGAGCTTCCCGTCGAAAAACTGTCCCTTGATGCCATATTCCCATTGCTGGGCCGTCTGCGGAGGGAGAGGCTGTCCGCTTTGGGTGACAGCTCCCAAAGCCGTCAAACCGTAATTGGCCGTGTAACTGCCATAGAGACTGATCTGCTTGACGGGTTGCCAGAGAAGACCAAATCGCGGGGTCAACGGGGGAACATCCGTGGCATTTTGGGCGCTGTTATACCCGCCGTTGGCCGCCGTCATGCTGTCATACCGGAATCCGGCCAGCGCATGCAGGTGCCATGGAAGTTCCATCTGATTCTGAAAGAACGCGCCGACACACGACTGGGATGCATAGACATTATTCGTGAGTGGCGATGGAAAGGGAGGGAAGGCCTGCCCATAAACGGGGTTATAGACATTGATTGATGGTCCTGAACGATCCCAGCCGTTCATCCCCGGTGGAGGTTGATTGTAATGGAAAGTCTGCTCGTAAACATCCAATCCAACAAGCGCCTCGTGCTTGATGAACCAGGTTTTAAATCTGGCCGTCAAATCAGCCAGAATCTCCTGAGTCCAGAGTTGGTAGAAGGTGGTGGTGGTTTGTCCTCGATAGAGATCACCGGAGTCGTCGTAAATGCCCCAGTAAATCTGCTGATTCGGCGTGGGTGCACTGATCATCTCCGTACGGTAACCGGCGTGGAGGATGAGATCTTCGGAAATGTTGTGGGTCGCATTGGCCTTCACCCAGAAATCCTGAACCCTGCTCTCGTTTGCATACGGTTCGGAGTAATTGTTCCGAATCGAGACCGGAGCCGGCATGCCGTTGGTCAGGAAGGGAATGCCGTTGTCTTGGACTTGTGTACCGGCCAGATAGCCGAGTTCAACAGTGAGATGATTGTCATCATTGGGCTTCCATTCAATGGTTGGGAAGAGGCATGTGCGATCAGTGTTGATGAAATTCCGAAAAGACCCCGAGTTCTCCTGATCGAGATTAAAGCGGTACAGGAGTGTCTTCTCTCTGTTGATCGGGCCGCTCATATCGACCGTGGTTCGGTAGAAGTTGTAGGAACCGATCTGCTGCTCTGCGGCGAAGTAGAACCTGTCCATCGGCTTCTTCGTCACCACATTCACTAGTCCGCCGGGTTGAGACTGCCCGTAAAGAACGGAGGAGGGCCCTTTCACAACCTCGATATTCTGCACATTCGCCATGGATCGCTGAAAACCAAGAACGTACTTATCGTTACGGAAGCCGTCCTCAAAGGTAAGGTTCTGCATGTCGAATCCACGGATCGCGAAACTGTCCGCTATGCCGCTGTTGTAGAGAGGTGTCACCCCGCTGACATTCTGAATGGCATCCGTGAGGTACACGGTCTGTTGATCCTTGAGGACCTGCTGGGAGACGACCTGTTGGGAAACGGGAGTCTGCATGATCGGGGAATCGGTTCTTGTGGCACCCTTGGCATCCAGCGGGCTGTACCCGCTGGGGTTGTTCGAGGAAGCCCCGTTGCTCCATTCCTCTTGAGCAACCACGGTGACGACGGGGAGCGTGCCCACCTGTGAATTTGAAGATCCGGGGGCCGTAATGGGTGCCTGCTCACGCGCCTGCAGGGAGCTGCCTATGCCCAAGAGGAGTACGAAAAGGGTTGGGTTTTTACAGATCATCGAATTCGCATATGATGATATGTTTTAGGCAAAGTCAAGGCATTTGAATCTGTTAATTCTAAAAAACTACTGGATTCCTGCCAAAGAGCGATTCGACTTACGGATCACTTCGATCGGCTTGAGAACCTCGGCCCGCACGGGAACGATCCCGTCGCCGATCATCTCGATCTTTTTGGCGGCCACCATGCTCAGGTCGAGGATGCGTCCCTTGGCATAGGGGCCGCGATTGTTGATCCGAACGATGACGCTTTTGCCGTTTTTCAGGTTGGTGACCCGGACCATCGTGTTGAACGGTAGTCTCTTATGCGCAGCCGTGCAATCCGCCACATGGTAATGCTCCCCGTTGGCTGTCAACCGCCCGATCCAGCGCCCGCCGTAAAAGGAGGCCTTCCCGCATTCCAAGGACAAAGGCTTCGAGTCGTAGAGAGCGGGACCGGAAGACGGGGTCTGAAGCGTGCTGCATCCCGTGGCAAGGAATGCCACAAGAGAAGCCCCCAGAGAGGAGGCAAGGCAGGGCGCGGGGAGAAAGCGCATCCCACGATCAAGCCAAGAGAAGCTTCATGGGGCAAGCCCTCAGGCGCAAATGTTTACCCCTCGACAAGATACTCCCCGGCGACTTGCTCTTGCCCCCAGTGGAATGAACAGGAAGACTCCTTGCTCCCAACCGAACCACGCAAACCAAGCGATAACCACCGATGAGCGGCCCCTATCAAGAAAGACATTCCCGCGCCCATGCACATCGGCACGGTCTGCGTGATGCACTTCATTTTGTATCCCGCTTCATCACCCGGCCCGGAACGGTTGGTTCTATCTGGCCAAGTTCACGGCAACTCGGGGAGGCCATGATTCACGAGGTGAATCTGAAACCCGGTGACGTCGTCGTGGAATACGGCCCGGGAACCGGCCCCTTCACCAGTGTGCTGCGGGAACGGATGCCGGCGGGGGTCGAGTATCTCGGTATCGAGTTCGACCACGAACTTCACCGCAATCTGGTGCGCCGCTTTCCCGGCATGCGCTTCCATCACGGATCCGCGGAGGATACGGCCGACATCCTGGCCATCTACGGACTAGGCCGCGCCCGGTTGATTGTATCCGGCCTTCCCTTTGCGAACATGCCTGAGAATCTGCAGGCTCGGATTCTTGAGGCGACCAGTGCCGCGCTCGAGTGCGACGGCACTTTCCGGACCTTCACCTACCTTCTCACCAGCCTCAACCCGAGCACGGTTCATTTCCGCCGACTGGTGGCCGACCACTTCCATGACCATCATGGGAGCAGAACGGTGGTTCAGAATTTCCCCCCCGCTCGCGTCCTCAGCTACTCCAAGCCGGTCAGGAAGAAGTGACATCTTGGGAGATGGTTTATCGGGGATAGGCTGAGACGCAGTTGCTTCAGGTTTCAGGCCTCAAGTTTCACCCTTCTGTTTTCGCCCCTATCACCTATTCCCCATAATCTATTCCCTAAAAAAGTGGCTGCCTCGCATGGATTCGAACCATGACAAGCAGATCCAGAATCTGCTGTGCTACCGTTACACCACAAGGCAGTGGTTAAAATTGAGTTTTTGAAAATGCCTGAGACCGGGCTGGGTTTCAAGACTTAAGGAACCGCTGATTAAATCGCATAGAGGCCGTTGCGGAAAGAATGGGCCGCGGGCAAGGCGGCTTCGCGGGAGCATCCCCGCAGCGGGCTGTAACCGCGAAGCCAACGAAGCCCCCGGCCTGTTA
>JBAPTI010000117.1:0-11614 GCA_049282095.1 Chthoniobacterales bacterium | reverse complement strand
CCGCTGAAAGCCGTGGCCCATGTCGACCTGCCACGATTCATGGGTGCGTGGTATGTGATCGGGACGATTCCGTGGTTTGTGGAACGGGATAACGTCGGGACGATGGACATCTACAAGCTGCGCCCCGACGGGAAAATCGATATCACCTATGTCTTCCACAAGAAGGAACTCTCCGCGAAGCGGGAGGAGATGCATGCGGTCGGAACCGTGGTCGACAAACAGTCCAATGCACGATGGGGAGTCCAGTTCCTCTGGCCCTTCCAAGCCCCCTACCTTGTGATCGATCTGGCTCCCGATTACAGCACCACCGTCATCGGCCATCCCTCACGCGACCTGATCTGGATCATGGCACGGAGGCCATCAATGCCCGAAGGTGACTATCAAAAGATCCTCAGCGATGTGGCCAAACAAGGTTACGATACCAAACGCATCGTGAAGGTTCCGCAGGCAGCCGGGCATCTAATCCCAGATTTTCCAATAGAGCAGGATCAATAGGTGTGGATGGTTCACCCTGATGGTGGGGCCTTCATGAAGTTAAAAGCGTTAAAGCGTTAAAATGGTTAGAAGGGACTGAATTGGAAACCTTGATTCGACTCTTCAGCCCGTTCTGCTGGTGACGAGTCCTCTGAATGCGCCATAACGATTCTCAAATTAGGGGTGTTTTGATCCACTTTGTAACGCTTCAACTTTCTAACTTTTTAACGCCCTTCACCGCTCCCAGAATCCGGCCCCTATTGCATAATCCTGGCTAATCCACCAATAACACGGTCAGCCTCTTCGGCCCGTGGGCGCCGAGCACCAGGATACGCTCGATGTCCCCCGTCCTGGACGGGCCGGTGATGAACGACATGAAGGAGGGAAAGTTTTTCCCATAGCGCTTCTTCACGTGCTCGAAGGCGGCGGTGAGGTCGGGAACCATCTGCGAGGCCCGCGCGATGACGATATGATGAGGAGGGAGGACCGAGAGAGCGCGGCCGCCGGCGCTCTCGACGGAGACCATGACGCCGCCTGTCTGGGCGACAAGGACCTCGCAACCGGTGACACCGGCATCGCATGACTCGAGGTCGTCCACCGCGTATCCCTTCTCTGTCCTGACAACGGGAAGATCGATTCCTTGAAGGAGTGCATCCGTGTCGTGATGGGAGTGACTTGCGATCTTCTTCCAACCACCCGCGGCGGCCAGTTGCTTCAGAAGATCGTGCGCGGCCGCGATGGTCGGAACGCGATGGAACTCTGTCTTCAGACCCTCGGAGATCTTCGCGAAGAGGGTGATCTGCTCGGGCAGGGTGGCGCCGACCTTGGGAAGCCATTCACGCTGGGCATGGCCGTGGGTCTCGGCCGCGGCATCGGCCTGGGAATGGGAAGTGTGGGGACGAGGGGCGGGATTGTTCCTCAGCGCCTCGCGGATCCGGTTCAGGATGATGGAACGGCCGGGATTCATTTCCTCCCTCCCCGTTCTTTCTTCCACTGCTCGTGGAAAGACTTCGGCGCAAGCTTCGGGAAGTTCCGCGAGCCGGTCCAGGCGCGGAGCGGATCAAGGATCGTCCCGTTCACCAAACCCTGAAGCGGTTGGAAGATACGCCCGAAGACAACGGCCAGGCGATAGAGGGCGGGATGCCCCATCATGAGGGAGAAGCCTCCGAAGGCGACTTTCTCACCGACCGCCGGGGAGGCCTTGGCGCCGTTGCGGCGGTTCTGCAGCAGGTGATGGTGCAGATCAATCTTCACCGGGCAGGCCTCGGTGCACGCGCCGCAGAGCGAGGAGGCGGCGGAGAGGTGCTTCCAGTCCTTGAGACCCCTCAGGTGAGGCGTGATGACCGAGCCGATCGGACCGCCGTAGGTGGTTCCGTAGCTGTAGCCTCCCACGTTCTTGAAGATCGGGCAGACATTCAGGCAGGCGCCGCAGCGGATGCAGCCGAGCGCGTCTCGCTGCTCCGCATCGGCGAGGAGCTCGGTGCGGCGGTTATCCAGCAGGACGACATGCATCTGCTCGGGCCCATCGGGCTCGCCCGGTTGGCGGGGCCCCGAGTACATGGTGTTGTAGCAGGTCATGGTCTGCCCGGCTCCCGCGGTGGCGAGCATCGGCAGGAAGAGGGAGAGATCCTCGAGGCGCGGCAGCACTTTCTCGATGCCGAGCAGGGCGACATGGATCCTGGGAAGCGAGGTGGTGAGGCGGGCATTCCCCTCGTTCTCGGTGATGGAGATCATGCCGGTCTCCGCCACGGCGAAGTTCGTGCCGCTGATACCCATGTCGGCCTCGCAGTATTTCCGGCGCATCACGTCGCGCGCTATCATGGTCAGTTCCTCGGGTTCGTCGGTCGCCTTGGATCCCAGTTCCTTCTGGAAGAGGTCGCTGATCTGCCCGCGCGTGAGGTGCATCGCGGGGAAGACAAGGTGGAAGGGAGCCTCCTTGCGGAGCTGCACGATGTACTCGCCGAGATCCGACTCGAAGACGCCGAACCCCTCCTTCTCGAGGGCATCGTTCAGGTGGATTTCCTCGCTGGTCATCGTCTTCGACTTGATGATGGAGCGGACGCCGTTCTCCTTGGCGACCTTGAGGATGTATTCCCGGGCGGACTCGGCGTTCGGGGCCCAGAAGACCTTGGCGCCGCGTGCGGTGATCTTCTGCTCGAACTCGAGGAGGTATTTGTCGAGATGGTTGACCGCCTCGTACTTGGTCTCCGCGGCGAGATCGCGAGCCCCCTGCCAATCCTGGAAGTTGGCCTTGTTCTCGTCGCGCTTCTTGTAATAGCCGCCGAGCGCCTTCTGAATGAAGGCGCGGAAGCCCTTGTCCGCCGTGTAGCGGCGGGAGAGCGTCTGGAAATCGGCGGCTTGCGTGGCCATGAGGTCGGTTAGTTGGAGAACACCGTTGTCGGAAGATGAAGGCGGGGAAATTCTCGCGCGGAGGCGCAGAGGCGCGGAGAAAAGAATGAAGGGAAGAGATTACTCAAGATGATCCTATTGGCGCCGGGCTGGGAGGATTGGCCGACTCCGACCTTCACTGAAATCTCCTGATCCCTCCTCTGCGCCCTCAGCGATTGCTTGCCCGGCCGTTGCTTCGCATCCGTTACGGCTGCGGGAGACCATGCAGTCCTTTCAGGGGGAGTTTTCATGGGTTAACGGGAGGCCAATATTTCCGCGAGGTGGAGGCTCTTCACGGCGCTCTTCTCCTTCTCCAGCATCCCGCGGATCTGCATGAGACAGCTGGAGTCGTTGGAAACCACGGTGCCGGCGCCGGTCTGAAGGATGGAGGCGCACTTCACCTCATCCATGGCGGTCGAGATCGGGGCATATTTGACGGCAAAGGTGCCTCCGAAGCCGCAGCAGGTTTCGGCCTCGCTCATCTCGACCAACTCCAGCCCCTTCACGTTGGCCAGCAGGGTGCGTGGCTCGCTCTTGATCCCGAGTTCACGAAGGCCGTGGCATCCGTCGTGGAAGGTGACCTTGCCGTCGAACTTTGCCCCGACATCGGTGACTCCCAGCACATTGACAAGAAAGCTCGAGAACTCGTGGGTCTTGGCAGCCAATTCCCGCGCCTCAAGCTCATCGGGCTCTCCCTTGAAGAGATCGGGGTAGAAGACCTTGATCATCGTGACGCAGGATCCGGAGGGTCCGACGACAACCTCGGCGTCGCGGAAGGCCTTCATCGTGACCCGGGCCGCCGACCGGGCCTCGTCCCAGTAGCCTGAGTTGAAGGGGGGTTGCCCACAGCAGCTCTGACCCTCGGGAAAGAGGACCTCGTGGCCCAACCCCTCGAGCACGCGCACCACCGACCAGGCCACATTCGGGTAGAGCTGGTCGACGAAGCAGGGAACGAAGAGGGAGATGCGCATCGGACGAATGAAGAATGATAAATGAAGAATGAAAAAGGGCCGCGGATGGCAGTCAGGTTTTCAACTGATCAGTGGAAGGAGGTGGCGAAAGGAAGAATGAAAAAGGGCAACCCCTTCGGAAAAGATACTCTTAAACGAAAAGATCGCCTCATTTTTCATTCTTCATTTTCCCTTTTGCCTTTCCCCTACCTCAGGAAGGCCTCGTGGAGGCCGCCGTCGACCGTGATGATCTGGCCGGTGGTCTTGCTGAGGCGCTGGCTGACGAGGAGGAAGTAGGCCTCCGCCTGGTCTGCCGGGGTGATCGGGGCCTTCGTGAGGGTGCGGTCGGCGTAGAACTGCGCCAGCTTGCTCACGAGCGACTCGGTCGCCTCGTCGTCGGCGTAGGGGATGTTGTACTTGGCCAGCGACCCGATGACCCGGTCGCGCGGGAACATCGCGCTCCCCTGAACGACGGTCGCCGGGGCGACGCCGTTGACGCGGACGAGCGGCGCAAGTTCCATGGCAAGCTCGCGCACGAGGTGGTTGGCGGCGGCCTTGGAAGTGTCGTAGGCAAGGCTGCCCTTCTTGGCGACGGCGGCGTTGGCGCTGGTGGTGAGCACCATGGCTCCGCGCAGTCCCTGCTCCTTGAAGGTCCGAGAGGCCTCGTCGGCGACGAGGTAGCTGCCGGTGACGTTGATGTTGAAGGTGAGGGCCCACTTGTCATCGGGGATGTGGCCGGTCGTGTCGCTCGGGACGAAGATGCCCGCGGTGACCTCGATGGCGTCGAATCCGCCGTAGGCGAGGGCGACCTGGTCAAGCATCGCGCGGATGCTGGCACGATCGGTGATGTTGCCACCGAATCCGATGGCAGGGCCGCAGCCGCTGACTCCGGTGCCCGCGACACCGATGCCGATGCCATACTTGTCGGTGATCTCCTTGGCGGTCGCCTCGGCGGCGGCCTGGTTCAGGTCGACGCAGACGATGTGCGCCCCTTCCTTGACAAGGCGGTGGGCGGTCTCCTTGCCGATGCCGGATCCTGCGCCGATCACGATGTGGATCTGGCGGGCGAGCTCCTTCTCGGCGGGCATGCGCTGGAGCTTGGCCTCCTCGAGGAGCCAGTACTCGATGTCAAAGGCCTCCTGCTGGGGCAGGGAGACATACTCGTCGATCGCCTCGGCACCGCGCATGACCTCGACGGCGCAGTTGTAGAACTCCGCGGTGACGCGGCTCTCGCTCTTGTCCTTGCCCCACGCGACCATTCCCAGTCCGGGAATGAGGATGACGGTAGGGTTCGGATCGCGCATCGCGGGGGAGTTCGCGTGCTTGCAGCGGTCGTAGTAGGCGGCGTAGTCGGCGCGGTAGGCGTCGAGGCCCGCGGAGAGCTTGGCCTTGAGTGCCGCGACATCCTCGGTCTGGGGATTCCAGTCGACGTAGAGGGGCTTGATCTTCGTGCGGAGGAAGTGATCCGGGCAGGAGGTGCCGAGCTCGGCGAGGCGGGCGGCATCCTTGGAGTTCACGAAGCGGAGGATCTTCTCGTCGGACTGGACGGTGCCGACAAAGCGCTTCTGCTGGCTGACCTGACCGCGGAGCCAGGGAAGGATGGCGGCGAAGGCCTTGTCACGGGCTGACTCGTCGAGCGACTGGTACTTGGCACCGCCGAACGCGGCGGCGTCTCCACCCTTGGCGGCATACTTCTCCTCGATGTAGGCGGCGGCCTTGTCGATGAAGGCGAGGGTCTTTGCGTAGCAGGTCTTGGCATCGTCATCCCAGGAGATGAAGCCGTGCTGACCCATCATGATGGCCTTGATCGCGGGATTCTTCCTCTCGATCTCCTGCATGGCGAGGCCGAGCTCGAAGCCGGGGCGCATCCAGCCGACATACTCCATCTCGCCGCCGAAGATCTCCTTCGTCAGCTCCTGGCAACGACGGCTTGCGGCGACGGCGATGATCGCGTTCGGATGCATGTGGTCGACATGCTTGCCGGTGAGGAAGCTGTGGAGCGGCGTGTCGATCGAGGAGGGGCGGGGATTGAGGTTGAAGGTGGTGTGGGCGTAGGCGCCGACCATGTCGTCCTCGGCCTGGGACTTCAGCCCCTTGTCGGCGCGGGCGCCGTAGCTCTTCTGCAGACCGATCAGCTTCTCCTGATAGAGGGAGGAGAAGTTCTCGCGCTTGGAGGTGCGGAGATCGCCGCCGGAGCCCTTCACCCAGAGCACCTCGACCATCTCACCGGTGAGGGGATCCTTCTCCATGATCTTGGAGGAAGTGTTGCCGCCTCCGGTGTTTGTGATGCGCTGGTCGGAGCCGAGCAGGTTGGAGCGGTAGACGAGCTGGTCGACGGCATCGAGCTTGGAGGCCTTGGCGTCATCCCAGAGGTTGGGCAGTGGTTGGTAGGGCATGGTGTTTGAGGTTAAAAGGTGAAAGGTTGAAGTGTTAGAACGTGACGATGGGCTGCAATTTTTTGGATTTCAGGGTTTGTAGGTTTAGGTTTTTGAACTTTTTAACAACTGGACATTTTTAACGATTTTAACGTCGCTTCATGGCAGGGCCGTGAAGCGTCCATAGGCCGCTTCCCAGACCGCGGGTTCCTGCGGTTCGTAGGTATTCTGAGGGAAGGATCGGGCCACGATGACCCGGGCCTCCGCCAGCGAGGAGACCGTTCCTCCAGCGATGGCCTGGATGAGGATGTTCCCCGCGGCCGTCGCCTCGACGGGGCCCGTGATGACCTTCCGCCCGGTGGCGCTGGCGGCGCACTGGTTGAGAAGTTCGTTGCGGGTGCCTCCGCCGACAATGTGGAGTCGGTTGATCGGCTTGCCGGTGAGTTGTTCCAGCTCGGAGAGGCTCTTGCGGTAGAGCAGGGAGAGGCTCTCGAGAATGCAGCGGGCAATCGCACCCACCGATCCGGGAACAGGCTGGGATGTCTCCCGGCAATACTCGGCGATGCGCGCCGGCATGCCGCCCGAGGCGGTGGTTCCGCCGGAACGGAGGAAGCGAGGGTCGCCGGGATTGATGAGCGAGACAAGCGCGGGGGCTTCAAGGGCCATGCTCACAAGATCGGTGTAGGTGTGCTCATGGCCGCTCTCGCGCCAGCAGCGCATGCATTCCTGAAGGATCCAGAGTCCCGTGATGTTCTTGAGAAGCCGGGTGGTTCCCCCGTAGCCAACCTCGTTGGTGAACTGAAGATTCCTTGCTTCCTCCGTCAGCACCGGAGTCGGCGACTCGACGCCGAGGAGCGACCAGGTGCCGGAGCTGAGGTAGGCCCATCCCTCGTCATCGCTTGCCGGAACAGCCGCCACTGCGGCCCCGGTGTCGTGCGAACAGGTGGCGACCACCTTCACCTGACCTAGACGGGTCTCGGACTGGAGTTCCTCCGTGAGGGTTCCGATGATGGTGCCGGAAGGGACGACCTTCGGGAAAATCGATTCGGGGAGTCCGAGGCGCCTGATGAGAGGGCGGGCCCAGTCATGCTTCGCCGGATCGAAGAGCTGGGTCGTGCTGGCGAGCGATTCCTCAGCCACGGGCTCGCCGCCGAGGAGATGGTTCACCGTGTCGCCGATCAGCAGGAATCGGTCGGCGAATTTCAGGATCTCGGGGCGCTGCAGCAGATCCGTATGGAGCTGGCAGAGCGTGTTGAGCGTCATGAACTGGATGCCGGTCGTCGCGTAGATCTCCTCCCTCGTGACATCGCCCAGGCGATCGTAGGAACCGTCCGTCCGCTCGTCACGGTACTGGTAGGGAACGCCCAGGAACGGCTCGGAGCCCTTCATGAGCGCATAGTCGACACCCCAGGAATCGGAACTCAGCGACCGGATCGGCAACTCGCGGGCTCCAGCTTTTTTCAGGCCCTCCACGATCTCCGCGTAGAGATGGAGCAGATCCCAGCGGCGCGATCCCTTGATCGTCACAGCCGAGTTGGAGAAGCGGTGAATCTCCTCCAGCTTCAGGCGCCCGTCCCAGAGCGTGCCGAGCATGACACGGCCGCTCTCGGCACCGAGATCGATGGCCAGATAGTGGGAGTGGGAAGACATGGGGAAGTGGGAGGAAGGATGAAACCTGAAACTTGAAACCTGAAAAGATCAGGCGGCAGCACTCAGGGATTAGCTCTTGTGATGGGTTTTTTATTCAGGTTTCAGGTCTCAGCTTTCAGGTTTTTCAGCCACGTCAGAGCTTCAACACCTTGCGGCGGTAGTGTTCGTCGGAGCGGCCCGAGATGCGGGCGACGTTCTCGGGCGTGAGGAAGACGGGGCCTCCCATCGCCGCGGCGCCGACGAAGATCTTCGCCGCCTTCTCGGCCATCATGAGTGAGGCCATGACGCCGGCGGGGCTGCCGCCGAGGCCGATGATGCCGTGATTCTGCAGCAGGATGATGCGCGGCGGTTCGCCATGGCGCTCCATATACTCCTTCACCCCCGAGGCGATCGCGCGGGCGAGATGGACGCCGGGATCGGTGTAGGGAACGAGTACCGACTCGGTGCCGCAGCAGACGATCTCGTCGGGGAAGGTGCGCTTGGTGGCGTACTCCTCCGCACGGGGCGAGCAAAGGATCTGGTTCACCGCGATGGCGTGGACATGCCCGACGAAGGAAATGCCCGGAAGCGACAGGAGGTAGGCGTGGAAGAGTCCCTCGACGGATGGCTTCGCGGCGTTCTTGTCGACGCGGCTCTCCAGAAGCAGGCGCTCCACGTCCTCGTCGGCCCAGGTTCCCTCAAGCAGGGGAAGCAGGGTCGAGAAGCGGCAGAGGGTCAATCCCGGCTCGCCAAGCGTGCCGAGGCAGTGCCCGCTCGCCTTCACAAGGAAGGTCTCATCATCGACACGGGTCGAGGCGTTCCCCTCGCCGAGGATCGCCATCCCGCGCTCCTCGCGGCCGAGGTCGTGACAGAGCCCGATGAGTTTCTGGGTGAGTTCGGAAGACATGATTGAGAAAGTGAAAATGGTTAGAAGGTTAGAAAGTGAAAAAGTCGGGAGGCAGTAGGCGGAAGATGAATCCGTTTTAACCTTTCAACTTTTTAACGTTTTAACTGGTCCAGTAGTGATCAGATCTCCCCGCAGATGGCCACTTTCATGCCGAGCTCGCGCATCGCGGCGGCCTTGGCGAAGAGGCCCTTCTTCGCGCCCTCCTTGTCGGGTGCGTAGACGACCTGGATGTGGTTGGCCTTGTGGCGGGCCATCATCTCGTCGCGGCTGATGCCGGGGAGGATGGTGTGCATGATCGGCCACTGCGGCGTGGAGAGCTTCCAGCGATCCTCGGTCTCGGCCTGCGGCAGCTCGACGATCTCGCCGAGGCCTGTGTCGTAGCAGAGCTCGCCGCCGTCGATGAAGATACGGCTCCAGACGATCCAGCCCGGCTTGCTGACGCCCTTGACGGTACCGCCGCCGAGGCGGAAGTACATGGAGGGCTGGCGCTCGCTCGAGGTTCCCTTGAAGCCGCCGATGAAGTGGGCGGGAGGAGCGGCGCCGGAGATGAGGAACACCCAGACATAGGCGTCGAGGGTCTCGGAGAGATTCTTGCCGCCGGGTCCCTTGTAATGCCGGCCCCACCGGAGATCGTGGAGCGTGTTCTCGGGCGCGAAGCCGAGCTGGCGCCAGAGCTTGTAGGTGATGAGCCCGTCGAGACCGGAGCACTCGTCCACCTCGTTGAAGTGGGGAAGCGCCTCGCCGGCGAAGAGTTCCTTGCCGGTCACTTCGTCATAAACGGGGGGACGCTCGACGTTGTTGAGGAGTCCCTCGACGAGGTCGGAGGCGGGGGCGAGGTCCTTGAGGCCCTGCTGGTACTGGATGCCGATCGTGGCGCATCCGAACTCCTCGGCGATGCGGAAGGCGGCGATGTACATCTTGCACTGCTGGAGGATCTGGTTCTCGGTTAGGTCGTTCTCCTCGCTGGGGCCGAGCTTGAAGGTCATGCCGCGGTCGAGGAGCCACTGGTAGACGGAACGTGCCTCCTCGTCCTTGACGGTGAGCATCTTGGCGTAGAGCGCGGACTGGCTGAGGCGCTCCTTAAAGACGCCGGTCTTGTGGATGAGCTCGTCCGGGATGATCGCGTTGTACATGCCCATGCAACCCTCGTCGAAGACTCCCATGATCTCCTTGTGGTCGCGGAACTTCCTCGCGAACTCGGTGCCGAGCTTCTCGGCATCGGCGGGAACGCCGGCCTTCTCGTAGGCCTTCACATGAGGGGTGGCATGGGTGACGCTGCCGGTGGTCAGCCAGGAGCGGAGTCCCTTGAGGAACGCCTCGTCGCTGAAGTCATCGCTCCAGAGCGTGCTGTACTTCACGCCCGCCTTGGTGAGTGAGCCGTTGAGGTTGAGCATGCCGACGAGGCCGGGCCATGTGCCGCTCCAGTTGGCGACGGTCAGGATCGGACCCTGATGGGTGAGGAGTCCCTGCAGAAGATGGTGGCTATACTGCCAGACAGCCTCGGCGACGATGATCGGGGCGTCCTTGGGGATGTTGCGGAAGACCTCCATGCCGTACTTCTGGCTGTCGATGAAGCTGTGGCCTTTCTTCGCATCGAAGCCGTGACCACGGCGGATCGTGCGGCCTTCCTTTTGGACGGCCTTGATCAGCAGGGCCTCCATGGCCTGCTGCGCCTCCTCGCATTTCTGGTTGGCGGAGGTGCGGAGATCGCCGTTGGCGATGAGGATGATGTCTTGGGTGCTCATGATTTAGGGTTTTAGACTCTAGGGATTAAGGCTCTAGGGGTTGGGGTTAGGAGTTGGAGTGGAGAAGGACGCCGGGCTTGAGGGTGATGCCGGCCTGGCGGAGTTCGGGAAGCGAAAGATCGCTGACCAAGGTGTGGATCTTCGGCCATGATGCGAGATGCTCGGGGGCGGTGTGGCCCAGCTTGGTGCGGTCGAGGCAGAAGCAGGAGCGGCCGGCCCGCTTCATCACGGCCTGCTGGAGCCTGATGATGTCGCGCTGGGAGTTCCAGAGTCCCTGTTCATTCATTCCCTGCGCGCTCAGGAAGGCAATGTCGATCTGCTGCAGTGCCGCGGCCTTGACCGCCTCGTTGCCAAGCAGGACCGACTGGCGCTCAAGAAGCTGGCCGCCCAGCAGGATCGTCTTCGCTCCGGGCAGGGAGCCGAGTGTTTCCAGGAGGGCGAGATTGTTGGTGATGACCGTGAGCCGCTCGGGCAGATGGCGGCGCAGTTCCTGGGCGATCGCAAAAGCGGTCGTACCGGCATCCAGATAAACGCGCATTCCGGGCCTGATCAGCGAGGCCGCCGCGCGTGCGATGGATCCCTTGGCATCGGTTCCCTCGCGCAGTCGCTCGCGGAAGGAGGTGAAGGTCGCGTTGAATTCACCGAGCGCCCCGCCGTAGGTGCGGGTGATCCTCTCCTCGCTCTCCAGTGCGGTGAGGTCACGCCGGGCTGTCGCCTCGGAGACGCCCAACTCCTCGCAGAGTTCGCTGATCGGCAGGTAACCGCGCTCCAGAAGGAGCTCTGTCAGCCGCGAACGACGGGCCTCAACGATGTGTTTGGCAACACGCATGGTCAGTCAGTCTCTCGGCGGATATGATTGAAGTCAATCATTTACTGAAAAATGCCGTCCCTCTGAAAGAGCGTTTCCCTAGGGCCTGTTAAGATTAAAATGGCGGGATGGCGCGAGGAGGAGATGAGGTGCAGGACAAGGCGCGAAAGAGGGAGTGTAGTCACAGCACTACAGGACCGAAAGAGCAACGCTGGCCCTGCGCCTCAGCAGCCCTCGCCTCTAGGGTGCCGTTCTTTTGCCGCCATGCTTCGTTGCCCAAGAGAGGCAAGACCGCAAGGGTATTGCCTCTCTTATGCGCCTCGCCTGACAACAAAACT
>JBAPTI010000116.1:0-1716 GCA_049282095.1 Chthoniobacterales bacterium | reverse complement strand
CAAGTACCTCGTCCCGACGCACCAGGGTCGTGGCGCCGAGCACCTGCTCAGCCAGACGCTCATCAAGCCGGGCGACGTGATCCCCGGCAACATGTACTTCACGACCACCCGCCTCCATCAGGAGCTGGCCGGCGGCCGCTTCGTCGACGTGATCATCGACGAGGCGCACGACCCGGCCAGCGAGCACCCGTTCAAGGGCGACGTCGACCTCGCCAAGCTGCAGAAGGTCATCGACGAGGTCGGGGCGGACCGCATCCCCTACGTCTGCATCGCCACCGCGGTCAACATGGCCGGCGGGCAGCCCATCAGCCTCGCGAACCTGCACAAGGTACGCGCGCTGTGCAACGACCACGGCATCCGCATCATCCACGACGCCACGCGCGTCGCCGAGAACGCCTACTTCATCAAGGAACGCGAGCCCGGCTACGCCGACAAGTCCATCGCCGAGATCGTCCTCGAGATCTGCGGGCTCACCGACGGCTGCACGATGAGCGCCAAGAAGGACGCGCTGGTCAACATCGGCGGGTTCCTGGCGCTCAACGAGTGGGAGGTCTTCGAGGCCTGCCGCAACCTCGTGGTGGTCTACGAGGGCCTGCACACCTACGGCGGCATGGCCGGCCGCGACATGGAGGCCGTCGCCATCGGCCTCACCGAGAGCGTGCAGTTCGACCACATCAAGGCGCGCGTCGGCCAGGTCAAGTACCTGGGCGAGAAGCTGCAGGAGTACGGCGTGCCGATCGTGGTGCCCATCGGCAGCCACGGCGTGTTCCTCGACGCGAAGGCGTTCCTGCCGCACCTCGACCAGGACCTCTACCCGGCGCAGGCGCTGGCCGCCGAGCTCTACCTGGACTGCGGTGTGCGCGCCATGGAGCGCGGCGTCGTGAGCGCTGGCCGGGACCCGCAGACGGGTCAGAACCGGCACCCGAACCTCGAGCTGGTCCGGCTGACCATCCCGCGGCGCGTGTACACGCAGGCGCACATGGACGTGGTCGCCGAGTCGGTCGCCGAGGTGTGGGACAACCGGGACGCCGTCGGGGGTCTGAAGATGGTCTACGAGCCCAGCGATCTGCGCTTCTTCCAGGCACGGTTCGAGCCGGTCGGCTGACCCGCAGGAAGGAGGCGGCGCCTGACATCTCGTCTCGCCGCTGACGTCCGGGCGGCCAAGAGCGGTATACTGATACCAGATTCCGTCCGCCCGTCTCTGAAGGGGACGCAGATGACCAAGCCGCTCGGATCCAACTCTGCGACCAGGAGCGAACGCGTCAAGGGGGCTCCTGAGCGCCCCGACAACCAGTTCGTGGTGCAGGCCCTGGCCAAGGGACTCGGCATGCTGGCGCTCTTCGACGCCGAGCATCGCGCCTGGAGTCTCGACGAGATGACCGCCGAGCTCGGGCTGCCGCGCATGACGGGCTATCGCATGGCGCGCACCCTGCAGGGCGCGGGCTACCTGGTGACGGACGAGGTCTCCGGGAAGTACCGGCTCGGTCCGGCTCTCCTGGCGGCCACGTATCTCTCGGAGGGGTACGCCGACCTGGTCGCGCTCGCACGGCCGTACCTCGAGTCGCTCGTCGCGCAGACCGAGGAGTCGGTCACGCTCGCGGTCGAGGTCGACGGTGTGGCCGTCTGTGTCGCGATGCTCGACTCACCCCGTCCCCACCGTCGTGAAGTCGCCGTCGGGCGCATCATCGGCGACACCGCGAACTCGCACGGCAAGAT